>NZ_JBHVST010000008.1:0-196292 GCF_042885015.1 Streptomyces sp. NPDC058086
CACCGAGTCCAATCCGCCCGGTGACATCCCCGACAACCAGGCGTACGTCGTCTTCCGGCCGTCGGGCGGCGCCTTCACGGTGAAGGTGCCCGAGGGCTGGGCCCGTACCGGCCAGGGCGGCACGACCGTCTTCGCGGACAAGCTGAACCGCGTCGAGATCGCCGCCGCGTCCGCCTCCTCGGCGCCCACGGTCACCTCGGTCGACTCCGGGGTCGTGCCCCGACTGCGCGGCCAGGTACCGAAATTCGGCGGACCCAAGGTGTCGCAGGTGAACCGGCACGCCGGAAGCGCGGTGCTGCTGAAGTACCAGGGCGACTCCGCGGCGGACCCGGTCACCGGCAAGGTCGTGCGCGACGCCTTCGAGCGGTACGCGTTCTACCGGCAGGGCCACGAGGTGGACCTCACCCTGTCCGGGCCCGTGAACGCCGACAACGTGGACCCGTGGCGCATCGTCTCCGACTCCTTCTCGTGGAAGTGACCGTGAGCGCCATACCGACCCGGCCGGGCACCTCGCCCGTCCGCACCAGCGAGGCATCCCGCGACGACGCCCTGACCGCCCGGGAGCTGTACCGCTTCTTCCGGGCCGGCGAGGAGGAGACGCTCGCGCTGCGCGGGGTGTCCCTGCGGGTGCGGCGCGGCGAGACCGTCGCCGTCGTCGGACCTTCCGGCGCGGGCAAGTCCACGCTGTTGTCCTGCCTGGCCGGTCTGGACGAGCCCTCCGGCGGCGAGGTGCTGGTGGACGGCGTACGCATCAGCCACCGGCCGGAGACCGAGCGCGCCCGGCTGCGGGCCCGGCACATCGGCGTACTCCTGCAGACCCGCAACCTCGTCGCCCATCTGAGCGTGCGCGACAACGTCCGGCTGGCGCACAGCGCCGTACGCGGCCGTCCCACCGTGTCCGCGCGGGAGTTGCTGGACGAGGTGGGGCTCGCGGGGCGGGCGCACGCGCTGCCCCGTCAGCTGTCCGGCGGTGAGCTGGCCCGGGCCGGGCTGGCCGTTGCCCTCGCCAACTCCCCCGCCGTCCTGCTGGCGGACGAACCGACCGGCGAGCTCGACGGGGGCACGGAGCGACTGATCCTCCAGATGCTGCGCGACCGCGCCGCGCTGGGCTGCGCGGTGCTCATCGTCACGCACAGCGCGGAGGCCGTACGCGTCGCCGACCGGGTGATCGAGCTGGACGACGGGAGGGCCCACGATGTCTCCGGATGAGCCGACGGCCGTCCCGAGCGACGTACTCGTCGCCTGCCGGGACGCCGCTCTCACCTTCGGGCGGGGCGCGAACGCGGTCGTGGCGGTGCACGGCGCGCACCTGCGGGTGCGGGCCGGGGACCGGCTCGCTGTCGTCGGCCCCTCCGGGTCGGGCAAGTCCTCGCTGCTGCATCTGCTGGCCGGACTCGAACAGCCCACCAGCGGGACCGTCGGTTGGCCCGCCCTGACCGGTGCGCGGGACATCGGCCCCGGCACGAAGCCCGACGATCGCAGGTCGGCTCCCGAGTCCGGCATCAGGCGTGGCATCGGACTGGTCTTCCAGGGGGACAGCCTGATCCCCGCCCTCGACGTCGTCGAGAACACCGCGCTGCCCCTGGTGCTGGCCGGGGTGCCGGACCCCGACGCACGGCGAACGGCCCGCGCGGCCCTCGCCCAGGTCGGCGCCGAAGACCTCGCCGAGCGGCTGCCGGAGGAGATCTCCGGCGGCCAGGCCCAGCGCGTCGCCGCCGCCCGCGTCCTGGCCCAGGCCCCACGGCTGATCCTCGCCGACGAACCGACCGGACGGCTCGACCACACCACCGGCGGCCACGTCCTGGACGCCCTGCTCACGGCGGCCGACCGCACGGGCGCGGCCCTCGTCGTCACCACGCACGACCCGGCGGTCGCCGCACGGCTCAGCACCAGGCTGACCATGCGCGACGGCCGGTTGCTCACGGCGCAGACCACCGAGGACCCGCAGGACACGACGGAGGAAGCCTCATGATCACCGCCTGGGCGGGCGGTCTCGCCCGTCACCGCACCGGCCGGCTGCTGGCCGCCCTGGCCGGAATCGCCCTGGCCGTGGCCCTGATCGCCTCGCTCGGTTCCTTCCTCACCGCGTCGAAGGCGACGATGACACAGCGTGCCGTGCGCTCGGTCGCCGTGGACTGGCAGGTCGAGGTCCAGCCCGGCGCCGACCCGGGCGCTTCCCTGTCCCTGGTGCGGAAGACGCCCGGCATCAGGACGGCCCTCCCGGTCGGCTTCGCGCACAGCGGCGCGTTCGCGGCCACCGTGCAGGGCAGCACACAGACGACCGGCCCCGGTATGGTCCTCGGCCTCCCCGACGGCTATCAGCAGGCCTTCCCCGGCGAGATCCGCCCGCTCACCGGCCGCACCGACGGCGTCCTGCTGGCCCAGCAGACCGCCTCCAACCTGCACGTCGCCCCCGGCGACACCATCGGCATCCGGCTCCCCGGCACCGCCGTGCGCCAGGTCCGGGTGGACGGCGTGGTCGACCTCCCGCAGGCCGACTCCCTCTTCCAGCGGGTCGGCGCCCCCGGCCAGACCCAGCCCACCGCGCCCCCGGACAACGTCGTCCTGCTCCCCTCCGCCGTCTTCGCCTCCGTCACCGCGCACGCCCCCGCCACCACCCAGATCCACGCGGCCCGCGACGCGAGGCTTCCCTCCGACCCCGCCTCCGCCTTCACCTCCGTGACCCGCGCCGCCCACAACCTGGAGGCCCGCGCCTCGGGCGGCGTGATCGTCGGCGACAACCTCGGCGCCGCCCTCGACTCCGCCCGCCAGGACGCGTTGTACGCGCAGATCCTCTTCCTCTTCCTCGGTGTGCCGGGCGCGATCCTCGCCGCCGCGCTGACCGCCGCGGTCGCCGCGGCAGGGGGCGAACGCCGCCGCCAGGAGCAGGGCCTGCTGCGCCTGCGCGGGATGCGCCCCCGCCAGATCGCCTCCCTCTCCGGCCTCGAAGCCGCCCTGGTGGCCGTCACCGGTGGCGTCGCCGGGCTCGGCATCGCCGCTCTGACGGGCCGCGTCGCCTTCGGATCGGCCTCGTTCGGGACGACGGGGGGCGCGTGGATCCTCTGGTACACCCTCGCCTTCGTGCTCGGCGCCGCCGTGGCCTCGGGCGCGGTCCTCCTCCCCGCGCTGCGCGATCTGCGCACGGTGACGGTCGCCGACACCCGCAGACAGGAGCGGCGCCCGGGTTCGGTGTGGTGGATGCGGTACGGCCTCGACCTCGTCCTGCTGATCTGCTCCTGGCTGGTCTTCCGCGCCTCGTCCGGCAACCAGTACGCCCTGGTGCTCGCCCCGGAGGGCGTGCCGAGCATCTCCGTGTCGTACTGGGCGTTCCTCGGCCCGGCGCTGCTGTGGATCGGCGCCGCCCTGCTGCTGTGGCGGCTCACGCTCCTCGCGCTGACGTACGGCCGTCCCGTACTGACCCGGCTGTCGCGGCCGCTCGCCTCGAACCTGGCGGGGACAACGGCCGCCGTCCTCTCCCGACGACGCCGTCCCCTGGCCCGCTCGGTGGTGCTGCTGGCGCTCGCGGTGTCGTTCGCGATCTCCACCGCGACCTTCAACTCGACGTACAAGCAGCAGGCCGAGGTCGATGCACGGCTCACCAACGGCGCCGACGTCACGGTCACCGAACCGCCCGGCGCGCAGACCCCGCCGAGCGCGGCCGACGCGCTGAAGATCTCCGGCGTACGCCGGGTCGAGCCGCTCCAGCACCGGTTCGCGTACGTCGGCTCCGACCTCCAGGACCTCTACGGGGTGCGCCCCGACTCGATCGCCTCGGCCACCTCCCTCCAGGACGCGTACTTCTCCGGCGGCGGCGCCCGCACCCTCATGAACCGGCTCGCTCAGCGGCCGGACGGGCTGCTGGTCAGCGCGGAGACCGTCAACGACTTCCAGCTCTCGCCCGGCGACAGGGTCAACCTGCGGATCCAGGACGCCCGGACCAAGGCGCTGCGCACGGTGCCCTTCCACTACGTGGGCGTCGCCAAGGAGTTCCCGACCGCGCCGAAGGACAGCTTCTTCGTCGCCAACGCCTCGTACGTGGCGAAGGCGACCGGCAGTGACGCGGTGGGCGCGTTCCTGCTGGACACCGGTGGTACGCACCAGAGGCAGGTCGCGGCGCGGCTGCGTCACCGGCTGGGCACCGGTGCCACCGTCACCGACCTCACCCAGACCCGTGGCACCGTCGGCACCAGCCTGACCTCGGTCGACCTGGCGGGGCTCACCCGGATCGAGCTGGCCTTCGCGGTGCTGCTCGCGGCCGGGGCGGGCGGGCTGGTCCTGGCGCTCGGGCTCGCCGAACGCCGCCGGACCTTCGCCATCGCGACCGTGCTCGGCGCCGGGCCCCGGCAGCTGCGGGGCATGGTCCTCACCGAGGCGATCCTGCTGACCGTGGGGGGCCTCGCGGGCGGCGCGCTGATCGGCTGGGCGCTGTCGGAGATGCTGGTCAAGGTCCTGACCGGTGTCTTCGACCCACCGCCGGCCAGTCTCGCCGTCCCGGGCGGCTATCTGACGCTGACGGCCCTCGCGGCGGCGGCAGCCGTGCTGGTGGCGGCCCTGAACGGGGTACGCCGGGCCGCCGGGCGACCCGCGGTGGAGGAGCTCCGCGACCTGTGAACGTTCCCTGCGGCTTCACGCGCTCCGCCGGCTCTACGCTGCCCCTCATGCGAACGCCCGCCGCACCGGACCGCAGCCGCCTCCGTGTCCTCGTCGTCGAGGACGACGACACGATCGGCCGTCATCTGGAGTCGGGCCTGCGCAGCAACGACTACGCGCCGACGTGGAGCCGGACCGGCGCGGGCGCCCTCGCGGAGTCCGCGCGGTCGTCGTACGACGTGCTGTTGCTGGATCTGGGGCTGCCGGACATGGACGGTCTCGATGTGGCCCGCACGCTGCGCGCCCGCTTTCCCGAGCTGCTCATCGTGATCCTCACCGCCCGCACCGACGACATCGACGTCATCGCGGGGCTCGACGCCGGGGCCGACGACTACCTGGTGAAGCCGTTCAGTCTGACCGTGCTGCTCGCCCGGCTCCGGGCCCATCTGCGCCGCCGGGCCATCGCCGAGCCGCCGCAGGAGCCGATCCGGCTCGGCGACCTGGTCGTCGACATCACGGCACGCCGCTGCACCCTGCACGAGGACGAGATCCCGCTTCGGCCCAAGGAGTTCGAACTGCTCGCCGTGCTCGCCCGGAACGTGGGCGCGGCCGTCTCGCGCGAGACGCTGATGGCCGAAGTGTGGGACGAGAACTGGTTCGGCTCGACGAAGACCCTCGACGTCACCATGGCGGGACTGCGCCGCAGGCTGACGGACACGGCGTCCCGTCCGTCCCGGACACCGCGCATCACGACCCTGCGGGGGCACGGTTACCGGCTTGAACCGCCCTGAGATGCCAAGGCATTCGGCGAGCGCAGACAGCGGGGCCGCGCCGAAGGGTCAGAGGACCTTGCGGCGGGCCAGTACGGCCAGTGCCAGCAGCCCCGGGATCAGAGGCAGCCACACCGTCAGCAGCCGGTAGCCGAGAACTGCCGACGCCGCCGCTCTGCCCGGCGCTCCGGCCAGCGTGAGTGTCACGGCGAGCGCCGCGTCCAGGGAACCGAACCCACCGGGCGTGGGCAGGAGCACGGCGGCGCTGCTCGCGGCGAGGTAGGCCAGCGCCACCTGGGCCGGGGGCAGCGGCAGTTCGAGGGCCTGGGCCACCGCGACGACCACAGTGGCGTGCAGCGCGGCGAAGGCCAGTGAGCCGCCCCACAGCGCGGCCGCGCGCGCCGGGACCTCGTGCACGGCGCGGACGTCGGCCAGCACGGCCCGCAGTGCGCGCAGCAACGGTCCGCGCAGTAGTACAGCGGCCGTGACCAGCACGGCGAGCGCGATCGCGACCGCTGTCGCCGAGATGTGCGGCAGGCGGAGCAGGCCGGGGCAGGCCAGCGCGAGCACGGCGATCAGGAAGCCGCGCGAGACGGCCCCGGCGGTGGCCTTCACGCCGAGCGCGGTCGCCGACCGGACGACCGGCAGACCGCACCGGGTCAGGAAGCGGAGGTTGACCGCGCCCGCGCCGAGGCCCGCGGGCAGCACATGGTTGGCGGCGGAGGCGGCGAACTGCACGGCCACCAGCTGCCGGGCGGGCAACGGCCGGGTCACCGCCCCTTGTTGGGCGAGCGCCGAACACACCCAGGTCGCCACGGTGGCGACGGCCGCCACGAGCAGCCAGCCGCGGTCGGCGACGGCCAGCCGGCCGGCGCCGGTCGCGATCACCGGCCAGTGGCGTCGGCCGAGCCAGACCGCGCCCACCACCATGGCGAGGGTCACCGCGGCATGCAGGGAGACCCGCCTGCTCGCGGCTGTCACGGCTGTCGTCGGGGCGCCGGGCGGAAGGATGGTCATGTCACCCGCCTGCCTGGACGGCGGGGGCGACGTACGCCATCAGATGGCCGACGCGGTGTGCTTCCCACGTGCTGGCGTACGCGGGTGGCTTTGCGTCCGGTGTGGTGAGCACGCCGACCGGGATCCGCTGTCCGGCCCGCACTATGGCGTCGGCGGTGGTGTTGGCGTTGTTTCCGCCGGTGTCGACGGAGGAGCAGCCGGTGTAGAAGGCGATCGGGACGTCCTCGTTGCCGGTCAGCATGCAGGGCGGCTTCACCCCCAGTCGGTGCAGCTGCGTCGCGGTGTCGGCCCAGTCCTGGTGGGAGACGGTGGTGCCGTGCACGGTGTGCTCCAGCACCGCGAACTGCACCGCGAGATGCCCGGCCAGGCCGAGCGCCACCAGGGTGGCGGCCACCGGTCGCCGACCGCCGCCGGGCGCGGTCACCAGGTGGATCAGGGCGTCGGCGACCGGGATGACCAGCAGGATGTACACGGGCAGCATGAAGCGCGGCGCCGCGTATCCGATCAGGAAGAGGTACGGGAAGCCAACCGTCGCGGCGCAGGCCAGGAGCAGCAGGCTGTTCACCCCGCGCCGGGCCTTGACGGCGATCACCGCTCCGAGGACGGCCACGACGGGCAGCGCGAACCACCACAGCATCACCGGCGGGGCGGGCATCGCTCCGGTGCAGGGACGGCACAGGACGCGCCCGCCGAGGCTGCGCAGCTGGTCGTCGACGGCGATGTTCCAGCCCAGGCCGCCCTGGACCTTCGAGCCGTCGGAGAGCCGCTGGGCCAGGCCGCCGTAGCTGACGTACGCCTCGACGACCCACTCGCCCGCGCCGGCGACCAGACCCGCGACGAGCGCCACCAGCAGCTTCGGGCGACGCCAGCGGCGTACGCACACGACGAGGAAGAGCAGCGGCAGGGTCACATAGACCGCGTCGGTGGGCCGCATCAACGCCATCAGCGCGACGCTCAGGCCCACGCCCCACAGCGCCGCCCGGTCGAAGCGGTCGGCCTGGGCGCGCACGAAGCAGCCGACGCAGGCCAGGGCGCCGAGCGCGACCCAGTAGTTGGGCATGGCCTGTGGGCCGTAGAAGAGGGTCACCCAGAGCGTGGCGAACAGGGCGCCCGCCGCCGCCAGCACCCGCATCGGGAACAGTCCGCGCCAGACGCGCAGCGCCACGAACAGGCCGAGCCCGGAGAGCACCGCGAGATAGACGCGCAGCAGGGCGGTGGACGAGGACCAGGACACGATCGGTGCCACCAGCAGCGACACTCCGCGGGCGCGCGGGGCACTGAAGAAGGCGGCGGGGACGTGTGAGCCGACCTGGCTGACGTAGACGCTCTCGTCCCAGCCGAGCCCCATGCCCGGCCGTACGAGGAGCAGTTGGGCCAGGGTGAAGGCGCCCGCGACCAGGGCCAGCCACTGCTGACCGTGCGGCCGTCTGGAGATGCGCCCCGTCGAGGTCGGACTGTGCCGATCGACGCCGACGAACGGACGGTTCACAGTCTTGGCCATCATCCACCCTTCACCCTACAATCTGTAGGGCCCTCCACCCTACAAGACGTAGGGTGGAGGAGGAAGTTGCGCAAAACACGGCCAAGTTACCGTGGATCGAGCGGGGACGCAGGGGATGCCAGGGATGCGGCCCGGGGGCACGCCGTGGTACCGCCCTGGGCGCACTCGTACGCCCCCACCACCCCCGCACCCCTACGCGCTGTAAGGTGATGGACATGGCTCGCACAGGCCCCCACGGCAGAGCGGAACGACGCAGCGCCGGCGAGCTGGAGAGCGAAGTCCTCGCCGCCCTCTGGGCCACCGACGAGGCCCTCACCCCCGCCGAGATCCAGGGTGAGATCGGCGGCAACCTCGCCTACAACACCGTTCACACCATCCTCAAACGCCTGTACGACAAGGGTCTGGTCCTGCGTGACGTCGACGGCCGGCGCGGCGCGTACCGGCCCGCCAAGAACGCCGCCGAACTGACCGCCGAGGCCATGCACGAGGCGCTGAACCGGGGGCCCGACCCGATCGCGGCCCTCCAGCAGTTCGTCACCGGCCTGAGCCCCCACGAGGAAGAGGCCCTGCGGGATCTCCTCGGGGGGAGCGGGACGTGAGGATCGACGTCTACATCCCCCTCATCCTGCCGCTGCTGCTGACGGCCGTCGCGCCGCAGGTGGGCCTGAAGGTCTCCCCCGCGCTGGCCGCCCGGGTCCTCACCATCGCCGCCGTACTGGCCGCCACCGCCTCCACCTGGGCGCTGCTCCTGCTCGCCGCCACCCTGGTCAACGAGGCGCCGCACGTGGCCACGGAGGCCGGCGAGGACGGGCGGCGGCTGCCCGAACCGGTCCCGGTGGCGATCGCCGTCGCCGCGATCATGCTCCTGTGGCTGATCGGCTTCCGGCTTGTTCGCGCCCTGCGCGCCCACTACGCGACCCGCCGCGTCCTCGAGCGGCTGTGCGAGGGACATCCGCCCGACAGCGAACTCATCGTCGCCGCCTCCTCGACGCCCCGGGCCTTCGCGATCCCCGGCACGCCGGGGCGGATCCTGGTCACGGCCGCCATGCTCGGCGCGCTGGAACCGGCGGAGCGGCGCGTACTGCTGGCCCACGAGCGCGCCCATCTCGCCCACCGCCACTCGGTACTGTCGACCGCGGTGACGCTGGCCGCCGCCGCCAACCCGGTGCTCGCACCCGTGCGCACCATCGTCGCCTTCCTGATGGAGCGCTGGGCCGACGAGGAGGCCGCGCGGCGCGTCGGGGACCGCCGCACCACCGCCCGCGCCCTCGCCCGGGCCGCCCTCGTCTCCCAACGCGCCCGGCCGGGCTGCGCCCTGAGCTTCTCCGAACACGCGGTCACCCGCCGGATCGCCGCCCTGCAGACTCCCCCGCCGCCGAACCTGTGGCCCATCGGCGTGGCCGTCCTCGCCCTCGGCGCCCTGCCCGCGCTCGGCGCGCTGGACGCCACCGGCGATCTGCTCCGCCTGCTCGGCGAGAGCCTGCCGGGGTAGCGGAGGGGGCCTCAGGTGGCGAGCGTCCTGCGCTCGCGCAGGTGGGCGTAGCCCATGAGACCGACGAGCAGCGCGAACAGCACAGCCGACGAACCCGCCGTACCGAGGTCGAGCCCACCCTTGGCGGTCGGCTTGGTGAGGAAATCGCCCGCGGTCGCGCCGAGCGGGCGGGTGAGGACGAAGGCGATCCAGAACAGCACCACGTTCGGCACCGCAGCGACGGGCATCAGCGCGACGAGCACCGCGAGCAGCCCGGCGACGAGCAGCGCGCCGCCCGCGTAACCGAGCCCGGAGCTGTCCGACAGGAAGTCGCCCATCGAGGTGCCGAGGGTGTTCGACACCAGGATCGCCGACCAGAAGAGGGCCTCGGCCCTGAAGGTCACGATGTCGCGGATGACGAACGTCATCCCGGTGAACTTCCAGACGGTGAAGATCACGACCAGCAGCGAGATCAGGATCGCGGCGCCCGCGGGGTATCCGAGTCCCAGGCCCTGCGGACCCCAGCCCAGCGAGGTGGCCCCGCCGGAGAGGTACTTGGTGCTGGCGTCACGGTTCATGAAGTCGGACATCGTGGTGCCCGCCATGCTGGTGGAAAGGATCACCGTCCAGTAGAAGAAGGGGTTGTACCGGCGCGACCTGAGCTGTACGACCAGCGTGACCACGAAGACCAGGAACAGCAGGATCGTGGTGAGGAAGTAGCCCAGTTTGAGGGTCTGCGCGAACAGGTCGCCCGCGGTCTCGCCGAGTGTCGTCGCGGCGATCTTCATGATCCAGAAGGCCAGGGTCACCTCTGGCAGCTTCTTCATCACGGAGGTGCCGGGGTCGGCGACCTGGGGGTCGGCGACGAATTCCGTCTTGTCCAACGTTTGCTCCTGGGGGGGTGCAACGACGTCCCCCCAAGGCCACGGCCGAAGGAGGGCGCGTGTCCATCGGCTCAGTGTTGCGCATGCCTGCGCGCCACGCCGATCAACGCGGCAGCCGCAGCCTGAACGCATCCTGAACGCGCGATCATGCCTCCAGGTCGTTCCGCGCAGGCGTCCCTCTCAGGCTCCTGGGTGATCCGGTACGCCTCAGTGCGCCGGTCGGGTGAGGAGCGCCAGGGCGCGGACGTGGGCCACGTGGGCGGTGGCAGGCAGCCGGGTGAGGAGTTCACGGGCCCTGCGGGCGTAGTCGTCGGCCATCGCGTGCGCGGTGTCCAGGGCTCCGGTCCGCTCCAGCACGGCGCGGATCCGGCACAGGGCGAGCGCCGGTTCGGTCTCGTCGAGCAGGGCGTGACGCAGCACCGCGCGGCTCTCGGGGTCCGCGCGACGGTGGGCGATCAGCACGGGCAGCGTGGGACAGCGGTTGCGTACGTCGCTGTCGGAGGGCTTGCCCATGGCACGCGCGGCGATCGGGTCGTACGGCAGCACGTCGTCGCGGATCTGGAAGCAGATCCCGAGGTGGTCACCGAAGTCGCCGAGCAGTTCCGTCGTCGGGGCGTCACCACCGCCGAGGATGGCGCCCACGCGGCAGGCGGCCGCCAGCAGCACGGCGGTCTTCGCCCGGGCCATCGCCACATACGCGTCGACGCCCAGCTCCAGGTCACCGCGCATCGCCAGTTCGTCGAAGGCGCCCCGGCAGATCGCCACCCCGGCCTCGGCCTGCACGGCCACGGCGCGTTCGACACGGTCGGCGGAGACTCCCAGGCGACGGCACTCGGAAAGCGCCGTGAACCAGGAGAAGAACAGGGCGTTGCCCGCGACGACGGCCTGGGCGGGTCCGAACTCCGTGTGGACGGCCGCGCGACCGCGCCGCTGGGTGTCGCGGTCGATGCTGTTCGAGGAGACGGAGGCCGACCAGCGCGCCGGCCAGCAGAGCTGCGGCACCGTGTCCGGCTGCCTGTTCGGGAACCTCACGCTGGAGATGAGCAACCACACCGAGCCCATCCGCACCCGCCTGCAGGAGATCTTCGACGCGCAGGTCGAGATGGTCGAGTCGGTCATCACCGAGGCTCGTGAGCGCGAGGAGGTCACCACCCTCGACAGCCGGGAAGCGGCACGGGCGGTGGTCGCCCAGTTGGAGGGTCAGGTGCTGTTCGCCAAGCTCTACAACAACACCCGGCGGCTCAGCCCCCTGTGGGCGAACTGCCTGGCCCTGCTCGGTGCCCGCGCCCCGCAGGAGGCCGTGGCAGGCGCCTGACGCCCGCCACGACACCATTCAGAGGGTTTCAGCTTTCAGACGGCGTTGACGTCGACGACCGCCTCGGCGAATGCCTCAAGGGCTTCCTGCGGCAGGTTGTGACCGATGCCCTTCAACGTCCGATGGTCGTACGCGCCCGTGAAACGACCGCGATAAGAAGCGCCGTTTCCCGGCGGCGTGAAGGGATCCAGTTCGCCGTCAAGGGTGATCGTAGGCAGCGAGATGGCGGGGCTCTCGGCAAGCCGCTTTTCCAGACGGTCGAATCGCGGGTCACCCTTGGCGTCTTGTCCGAACGGAACCCGTGTGGTGCCGTGACCGCGCAGGTACGGCACGATCACCCGGTAGCCCGCCGCGGCGAGCCTGGGAGCCACATCGACATAGCTGTGAATGTCGTAGGGCCAGCCGTGCAGCAGGACGACCGCGGGGCCGTGAGCGGGGCGGCCTCGGCATATCCCATGTTCAGCTCTCCGGCACGGATCTGCTGAGCGGGCCGAAAGAGGTGTGCGTTCCGGGCTCGGCCACCGGGGCCGACGGACAAGCCGAAGCGGATGCCGATATCACCGGGAGCACCGGCAGCGAGGCTCCGGCTGTTCCAACGGTGAGAATCCGGGAAAACGTGCGCCTGTCTATGACATTCACCTTTCTCAAGTGCCGTCGCCGCCTCGCCAGATGTTGTCGAAGGCCGCGTCTTCGATGCTTCGCCGTTGCCGTACCGCTTCCAGTTCCGTCACCGCGCCGTTGACGGCGGCCAGAACGGTCAGGACCGAGTCGTCGACGAGCCCCGCGGCCTCCTCGGTCGACTCGTCGTGGATGCCCACGGCGGCCGCGAGGACGGTCAGGATGGGCTCGCCCGAGGTCCAGCGTTCGTCCGCGTGGCTGCGGTCCGGCGAGTCGGCCGCTTCCGTACGGCCGCCGCCGAAGGGAATCCAGCGGTAGCGCGGCCGGGCGAGCCGCCCCTCCGCCTCCAGGTCCGCGTGATACGCCGCGGACAGCCCACGGCCGCGGCGCCACAGCCAGTCGTCCACGGACTCGTACGGCGTCTGCCGCACCAGCGACGCCACGGCCCCGTCCAACAGACGGTCGCCCATGGTCCACTGCGCGCCGGGCACGATGCGGTCGTCCTCCAGCGTGATGGCCTGGGCCTCGATGAGGTCGACCAGTTCGGCTCCCGCGAGGGCCAGCGACAGGTCGCCCTGCTCGACGGGCCGGCTGGACGGGACGTCCATGGCGATCATCAACAGGTCCCGCGGTGTGGTCATGACGGACTCCACGTCTGAGTCATCGGTGGCTGCCCGCGTCCGCGGCGGATTCCGTCGGTGCGGGCTGTCGTACCGGGGCGGTGGCTCGCACTACCACCATGTGGTGCGGGAAGCCGATGCGCAGCACGGCGGCGGCCGCGGCGGCCACGAGAACCACGGAAGCGGCCAGGATCAGGGCCTGCCGGTAGCCGTGGTGGAGCAGGGGCGCGGCCACCAGCGGGCCGAGGATCTGGCCGACGGAGTATCCGGCGGTCAGGAGCGCGACGGAGCGGGGGAACTCCAGGTGGGCCCCGGTGGCGAGGGCCAGGGTGCTGACCCCGATGAACGTCGCGCCGAACAGCACCGCGGAGACCAGGGCGGCCGACGCTCCGCCGATCAGGGCGGGCAGGGCGATGCCCACCGCCTGGACGACGAGCGCGGCGAGCAGCAGGTCGGGGCGGGACCAACGGCGCCCGAGCCGGGCCCACAGCGCGGACGAGGGCACGGCCGCCAGACCGACCAGCACCCAGGCGCCGCCGCCGAGCGGTCCAGGGGAGCTCTGTTCGATCGCGGCGACCAGGAAGGTGCCCGCGATGATGTAGCCGATGCCTTCCAGTGTGTAGGAGGCGAACAGGGCGGTGAACCAAGGATGCGTGCGCGGCCCGCGGCTGGAATCCGCGGTTGCCGCGGTGACTGTGGTGGCCTTGGCGGCCTGTGTTGTCGTGGGAGGCGCTTCGGGACGGAGGTTCCACGAGGCGACGGCGAGGACCGCGGCGAGTGCGGCCGAGGCCCACCAGGCGGCCCGCCAGTCGGCGACGGGGCGCAGTACGAGGACGAGCAGACCCGACAGGGCGATGCCGGCGCCGACCCCGCCGAACGCCCATCCGGGCAGGTGAGCCGGGTACTCCCGCAGGTGGCCGAGGAGCGAGCTGACCGCGATGACGAAGATCAGAGCGCTGGCAACCCCGGCCAGCAGCCGCAGCGCGAACCACACGGCGGTGTCGTGGGTGGCGGGCATCGCGGCCAGGGTGCCGGTCAGCACGACGAGGGAGGTGCGCAGCAGGGCCCGCGAGCGGACCACCGCGGGGGCCAGGATGCCGACGAGCGCGCCGACGAGATAGCCGATGTAGTTGGCGGTGGCCAGGTTCGCGCCGGTGCCGCCGGACAGCCCCGCCCCGGCGTGCATCAGCGGGAGGATCGGGGTGTAGACGAACCGGCCGACTCCCATGCCCGCGGCGAGTGCCGCGGCCACCCGGGCCACGTGCCCCCAGGGTGAGTGCGGCGCGCCGGCACCTCGGGCCGTGGAGGCGCGCAGGGGTCGTACGCTCATGACGAAGTCCATGTCGGGTCGTGATCCTTCTCAGGTCCTGGTCCATGTCAGGTCCTGGTGCGTGTCAGGCACTGGTGCCTGTCAGGTCCTGGTGCGTGCCAGGCACCGGTGCGTGTCAGGTCCTGGTGCGTGCCAGGCACCGGTCCCTGCCGTCACTGCGCGGCGTCGGTCCGGCCCGGGTCGTTGGGGTGGGACTCGAGCGCGGTGACGGTGAGGCTCATCCAGGGGCGCAGCGGCAGTGTGCCGAGCACCTTCTCGTGGAGCTCGTCCTCGTCACCGGCACACCAGATGCCGATGCTGCGCAGCTCGCCGACCGGACGCCACAACCGCGCCAGGTTGCCGGTGGCGGCCAGTTCCCGGGCACGGACCGCCTCGGCGGCGCGCCGCCGGTCGACCTCGTCCTGGGTGGTGCCCTCGGGGATCGTGGTGGTGATCTCGACCAGGAACTCTCGCATCGTCCTGCTCCGCTCGATGGGGCGTCCGGCGGGCTCCGGAACGCCGCGTGGGGTGATGGTGGCCGGCCGGAGGACCGCTGAGGTTGTCCGGCGTCGGGCTTCCATGAGCTCCATCGTCCGCCTGCCACCGGGGCGATGCCACGACAGGCTTCCTCCCTGCTGGGAGGCGCGGCCTCGCACCGACGTAGCATGACCAGCGTGGAGTTGCGCCAACTGCGGTATTTCGTCGCCGTCGCCGAGGAGCTGAACTTCGGCCGGGCCGCCGAGCGCCTGCTGATCGCGGGTCCCTCTCTGTCCCAGCAGATCAAGGCACTCGAACGCGACCTGGGCGTGCGGTTGTTCGATCGCGATCGTCGCTCCGTGTCCCTCACCGCGGCCGGCTCGGCCCTGCTCCCCCACACCCGCGCCCTGCTCGATCGGGCCGACGACCTCCAGCGGCGGGCCGGTCGACTGTCCGGATCAGAACCGGTACGGCTCGGCTACGTCAACTGGCTCCCGTCGGACCTCACCGCCCGTACCGCCACCGTGGCCCAACTCCACCTCGACGCATGGGTCGCGCCCTCGCACACCCAGGCCGCCCGGGTCGCCGCGGGCGGTCTGGACCTCGCGGTGTGCTGGGTGCGGACCGATGACCTGGAAGAACGCGGCCTGCGTGCCCGGCTCATCGGCGCCGACCGGCTCTACGCCGTCGCAGGCGGCGACGACACGAGCGACGTGGCCGCCCGGGACACCGCCGTCCTCCTCGACGACGACACCACCTCCTGGTCGTCCTGGAACGTCTACGCCGAAGAGCTGGCCCAGGACACCGGGGCCCGCGCGGTACGCATCTCCAACGGCGGCATCACCGGACCGGCGTTCTTCGATCACGTCCGTCGCTGCAGCCGCCCGGTGATCAACTCTCCCAAGGGCCAGACCACCCCGCTGCCGCCCGATCTGGTCCAGCGCCCGGTCACCGCACCGGAGATCTACTGGACCTGGTCGCTGGTCTGGCGCGAGAGCGAGGACCGCCCGGCCGTCCTCGCCGTCGTCGACGCCCTCTGCGACGGCGTGGGCGACCTCGGCATCCGCACCCCGGGCGCCTGGCTGCCGGACGGGGATCCGCACCGGTAGGGGCACGGCCCCTGACCTGGACTGGGAGGCCGCGCCTACCAGCAGGGAGGATTTCGGTCCTGGCCAGACCCCTGTCGACCTTTGACTTCTCCACTCCACCCCGCCTAACTTCCAAATAGTCGACCGGTCGGCTAGCACCCCGGGCGATCGGTGAGGAAGCCCCGCTTCATCGCGAAATCACGGAATCACGGAACTCGGAGAAGATCACCATGAGCTCTCAGAACCAGAAGGTCGCCGTCGTCACCGGAGCCTCGCAGGGCATCGGCGCGGGCCTCGTCGACGCCTACCGCAAGCTCGGGTACGCCGTCGTCGCCACCTCGCGCACGATCGCTCCCGCCGACGACGCGGGCATCGTGACCGTTCAGGGTGACATCGCCGACCCCGCCACCGCGGAACGCGTCATCGCGGCAGGCGTCGAGCGGTTCGGCCGTATCGACACCCTGGTCAACAACGCCGGCGTCTTCGTCGCCAAGCCCTTCGGCGACTACACCCAGGACGACTACGCAACCGTGACCGGCGTGAACCTCGACGGCTTCTTCCGCATCACCCAGCTGGCCGTCGAGCACATGCTCGCCCAGGGCGGCGGCCACATCGTCAACGTC
This sequence comes from Streptomyces sp. NPDC058086, assembly GCF_042885015.1. Classification (NCBI taxonomy): domain Bacteria; kingdom Bacillati; phylum Actinomycetota; class Actinomycetes; order Kitasatosporales; family Streptomycetaceae; genus Streptomyces; species Streptomyces sp. NPDC058086. The sequence goes on from NZ_JBHVST010000008.1 coordinate 16,284, forward strand.
ACCACCAGCCTGGTCGACAACGCCAACTCCAACGTGCCCTCCGTACTCGCCTCGTTGACCAAGGGCGGCCTCCAGTCCGCCACCAAGTCCCTCGCCATCGAGTACGCCACGCGCGGCATCCGCGCCAACGCCGTTTCGCCGGGCACCATAAAGACCCCGATGCACGCCGAGGAAACCCACGAGGCCCTCGCCGGGCTGCACCCGGTCGGCCGGATGGGCGAGACGAGCGACATCGTCGATGCCGTGATCTACCTGGAGAACGCCCCGTTCGTCACCGGCGAGATCCTCCACGTCGACGGCGGCATGAGCGCCGGTCACTGACGGAACACGACAAGGGAAGAATCCTGATGAACAGCACGACGGACAGCGACTCGGAAGCGATCCTGCGCGGCGTCCTCGACCAGTGGAAGGCCGCCGTCGACGGGCACGAGCCGGACCAGGTCGCCGCCCGGTTCACCGAGGACGCGATCTTCCAGGGGCTGCACCCTTACAGCGTCGGAAGGCCGGGCGTCGCGGCGTACTACGCCTCCCAGCCCATCGGCATGGCCGCCGCGTACCGGATTCTCGAGACCAGACGCCTCACCGACGACCTCGTACTCGGTTATCTGAGCGTCGACTTCTCCTTCACCGACCGCCCCACCCTCAACGTCAAACTCGGCGTACTGGTGCGACGCGTGGGGGAGTCCTGGTACATCAACCACTATCAGGTGTCACGGCTCGAGTAGCCCGGCTCCCTTACAGGGACTTCACCCAAGCCGCGGTGGCACCGGGGCGACCGAAGCGAAGCGTTTCGAGGGGCGCGAAGCGGGGGTCGCCGGTGCGGCGGGTGATCTCGCGGCGCCGGTTCGCGTGCTGGGACCAGGCCCACCGGACGGGGTGTTCCCGGCTCAGCCAGCCGGTCCAGGTCTCCCTGTTGCCACCGAACAGCGGCTCGCGTGTGACGGTGCGGCGGACGGAACGCCGCAGGACGCGGGGCAGGACGACCCGTTTGGGATAGTCCAGCCATATCACCGTGTCGGCCCGGTCCCACATCAGGTCACGGACCTCCGGATAGCCGATGGAGTCGATGACCCAGCGGGGTTCGGCGGTGATCCGCAGCACGTCCTCGCTCAGCTTCTCGTTCACGGCCCACCCGGCGCCGGTGAAGTACAGCGCGTCCATCTCGTGGTACGGCAGTCCGAGGCGGCCGCTCAGGCTCCGGGCGAGCGTGGACTTACCCGCACCGGTACTGCCCACCACCAAGATCCGCCGCATCCCCGCACCCTAACCGGGCCGGACCCCGCCGCGAGAAAGGGGTGGTCAGCGGACCTGCGCGGCGAACGCCTCGTACGCCGGCTCGTCGAAGAGGACGAACGTGACCTCCTCGACGGCCGTCTGCGTGGCCCGTACCGTCTCCACCGCGATCCGGGCGGCGTCGTCCATCGGCCACCCGTAGATACCGGCGGAGACGGCCGGGAAGGCGACCGTGCGGGCGCCGAGTTCGTCGGCCACCTTCAGCGACTCCCGGTAGCAGGAGGCGAGGAGTTCCGAGCGGTCCTCCTCACGACTGAAGACCGGGCCGACCGTGTGGATCACCCACCGTGCGTCCAGTTCGCCCGCGGTGGTGGCGACCGCCCGGCCCGTGGGCAGGCCCTTGCCGTAGTGCGAGGCGCGGAGCTTGCGACAGTCGGCGAGGATGGCGGGGCCGCCACGGCGGTGGATGGCCCCGTCCACGCCTCCCCCGCCGAGCAGCGACGAGTTCGCCGCGTTGACGATCGCGTCGGCGCTCCGACGGGTGATGTCTCCCTGGACCAGGGTGATGGCGGTCATGACGGCCTCGGCTTCCTCGTATGCGGTCTTCGATCCTCGCCGCATCGCGCTCCGGCCGCCACGCGATAACCGACTGTCAGACGACCACTCCGTCGATCTCGAAGGTCTGCACGGACGCGGCGGAGAAGGCCGCCGTCAGCGTCTTGCCGCTCAGATAGGTGTCCGAGTGGGCGGTGTAGAGGTCGCCGCCGCCGGAGGTGGCGGTGTTCCAGCGTCGTACGAGTCCGCCGCTGCCCCCGGTGACCTGGCTGAACTTGGACAGGTCGAAGGTGAGGTTCTGCGCGGCGCCGGAGTTGACCGCCACCATGACCAGGCGCTTCGCGCTCGCGTCGTAGGCCGCCGCCGCGTATCCGACACCGGTGTCGATGATGGTCATGCCGGGGCGGATGTGCCGGCTGAACTGGGCCATCACGTAGTACTTGGTCTGGACGGTCGTCGGCTGGAGGGTGCTCTGGTCGTAGGCGATCATCGCCCAGCCGGTGCTGGGGTCCATCACCTGCCAGTAGACCCACGCGGTCGGGTGCAGCCAGCGGAAGTCCAGGCAGAGGTTGCTCGCCAGGGTGAGTCCGGTGGCGTCGGAGTCGCCCGTCTCGGAGTTCCACAGCCGCTTGCCCGCCGTGGTGACGACGTCGGTGTAGAGGAGGTCACGGCGACCGCCCGAGCCCTGGTACCCGTGCACATTGACTCGGTTGACCTGGGCTTTCGTGGTCGAGCTGAAGGAGTTCCACGTCGTGCGGGCCAGGTCGTAGTTCGTCTCGTCGGACGCGGAGACCAGGGTGCCGGTCAGACCGCGTTTGTCGAGCTCGCTGCGCAGATACGGGAGGACGGCCGCCTGCACGGTGGCGTCCATGTGGCAGCCCTCCTGGGTGCCCGTCGCCGTCCACCAGTTGGAGGAGGGCTCGTTGAACGCGTCGACAGAACTGAAGCTCACACCCCAGTTGTTCTTCGCGTAGAGCGCCACCGCGGCCAGGTGGGAGGCGTGTTGACGGTAGTTCCAGGACTGGAGGTTGTTGCCGCCGTCTGACGCGCCGGACGGATTGTGGTTGAGGCACATCCACCACATCGGCGAGTTGGCGAACAGCTCGCTGACGGCGCCGCGTTGGGTCGCTTTGACCAGGGCCGCCCGCTGGTTGGCGTCGGCCGTCCAGTCCCAGGCGGAGGAGGTGGGGTCCTCGTTGTTCCAGTCCTGCCAGTACCCCTCGATCTGCTTGAACGCGGGGATGTTGGCGGAGGCGACCATGCTCGCGCCGCTCACGGTGTTCCAGCTGGACGCGCCCAGGTTGTAGCGGGCGATGTTGAGGCCGAGGCCCGGCAGCGTCTTGCCGCCGTACGCGACGGACTTGGTGGTGAAGAAGATGTCGGCGAAGTCGTCCCGGGCGCCGAACACATTGGCCCACCAGGCGAGGGAGGTGCCCCAGCCCTCCCAACTGCCGTACGTCGTACCGGGGTTGACTCCGACGGTCGCGTCGGCCCGAGCGGTGCCCGTGGCCAGCGCACTGCCGAGCAGCGCACCACCCGCCGCGGCCAGCACCGATCTGCGCTTGATCATGTGGAAGTCTCCTGTCACGGTCATGCCACGGCCCCATCGCATGATCGGGCCGTGGCGGAACGTTGTCGAGACGCGTGACAGCGCTTTCTTCCTGTGAAACGAGGTAAGGATGTGACGGCTTGCGCCGCCCCTGGTCAGGACTGGCGGCCGCCCCTGGTCAGGACTGGCGCAGGCGCCGCCACACGGCCTTCGCCGCGTTGTGCCCCGACATGCCGTGCACACCGGGGCCCGGCGGGGTGGCCGAGGAGCAGATGAAGACGGCCGGGTGCGGCGTGCTGTACGGGAACAGGGAGAGCTTGGGGCGCAGCAGGAGCTGGAGTCCGGAGGCGGCGCCGCAGCCGATGTCGCCGCCCACGTAGTTGGCGTTGCGCGCGGCGATTTCGCGCGGGCCGGCGGTGGCGCGGGCCAGTACGCGGTCGCGGAAGCCGGGCGCGAAGCGCTCCAGCTGCCGCTCGATCGCGTCCGTGAGGTCACCCGTCCAGCCGTTCGGAACGTGTCCGTACGCCCAGAAGACCTGCTTGCCCTCGGGGGCCCGGGAGGGGTCGACGACGCTGGGCTGCACCGTGATCAGGAAGGGTGCGTCCGGCGCCCGGCCCTCGCGCGAGGCCGCGCGCAGGGCGGTGGCGATCTCGGCGCGGCTCGCGCCCACCTGCACCGTCCCGGCGGTGCGTGCCTCCTCGGCCGTCCAGGGGACGGGGCCGTCCAGGGCGTAGTCAATCTTGAAGACGGCCGCCCCGTAGCGATAGTCCTCGTAGTACCGCCCGAAGCCCGCGATGCGGGACAGCGCGGCGGGTGAGGTGTCGAAGACGTAGGCGCGGGCGGGCGGCAGGTCGTCGAGACGCTTCACCTCGTAGTCGGTGTGGACGGTGCCGCCGAGGTCCTTGAGGTACGCGGTGAGCGCGTCGGAGAGGGACTGGGAGCCGCCGCGCGCGACGGGCCAGCCGCGGGCGTGCGCGGCCAGCGCGAAGACCAGGCCGACGGCGCCCGTGGCGATGCCGTCGAGCGGGGCCATGACGTGTGCGACGAGACCGGCGAACAGCGCCTGGGCCCGCTCGTCGCGGAAGCGCCGCATGAGCCAGGTCGAGGGCGGCAGCCCGGCCAGACCGAAGCGGGCGAGCGTCACCGGGTCGCGGGGCAGGGTGGTCAGTGGCAGGGACATGAAGTCGTGGGCCAGCGTGTCCCACTTGGGGAGGAAGGGGGCGACCAGTCTGCGGTACGCACCGGCGTCGCGCGGGCCGAACGAGGCCGCCGTCTCGGCCACGGAGCGGGCGAGCACCGCCGCGGTGCCGTCGGGGAAGGGGTGCGCCATCGGGAGCTTCGCGTGCAGCCACTCCAAGCCGTACCGCTCCAGGGGCATCGCTCGGAAGGCGGGTGAGTTGATGCCGAGGGGGTGGGCCGCGGAACAGGGGTCGTGCCGGAAGCCCGGGAGTGTCAGCTCTTCGGTGCGGGCGCCGCCGCCCACGGTGTCCCGTGCCTCGAACACGGCCACGGAGAAGCCACGGCGGGCCAGCTCCACGGCAGCCGTCAGTCCGTTCGGCCCCGCACCCACTACGACGGCATCGAGCATCGACGGCACCTTCGGACTCCTTTGTCAGCCGACGGCCACTGGACATCAGGATATGCCGGGGGACTGACAGCCTTGATGGCGCGGGGGGTTGGGAGACGGGGAGTCGTCCGGCGAACGGGGGCTTTCACCAAGGCACCGTTGCCCGACAACACCGGCCATCCCCCATACCGACCGACCCCGGGTTCCCGGAGCCGCCCGGGGGGGCGGGGCCTTCAGCAGGCGGCGGGGTCGGGGTCCTCGGCGGGGTCTGGCGCCGACGGGTCCGGCGCCGACGGGTCCGGGGACCCGGCGGGCCTTGGGTCGCCGGGGTCCGGGACCCGCCCGGGTCGGAAGGCCGCCGGGATCCATAACCTGCCGGGGTCCAAGGGCCGCGCGGCTCCAGAACCCACCGGGGTCGGAGGGCCGCCGGGGTCGGACGGCCACCGGGATCCGGAGGGCCGCCGGGGTCCGGAGGGCCGCCAGGGTCCGGACGGCCGCCAGGGTCCGGACGGCCGCCAGGATCCGGACGGCCGCCAGGATCCGGACGGCCGCCAGGATCCGGACGGCCGCCGGGGTCCGGAGGGCTTGGGTCTGGGGTTCTTGGGCCCGAGGTCGCCCGGTCCGGCACCGTCGATTCCGGCGGCCCCCACGCCTAAGCGGTCGCGTCGGGGGCGGTCGCGTCGGGGGCCGTGGGTTGCCCACCGGCCCCGGCCGTCGTCGGCCTCGGGCCGCTCGTGCGGCCGTCGGCGACGTCAGGCCTCCGCCTCCACCTCCACCTCCGCCGCAGCCGCCGGGCTTCGGCCGCTGTCAGCAGCGGCAAGTTCACTCGGGGCGTCGGCGCCAGGCGGCTGCCCCCGCGCAGCCATCGGTATCGTCGCGCTCCCGGCGCTTTGAGCGGCGGCCGGCTCACGCGGCCGTCGGCCCCCTCGGGCCTCTCGCCGTCCTCGGGATGGGCCGGCCCCGCACGGCCCTCGGGCCCTCAGGCACCCCCGGGACACGCGGCCACTCGCGTGGCCGTCGACCCGGTCAGCCCCATGCCATCCGCATGACCGGCCGTCGCGCGCCGCCGTCGGCCCAGGCACCCGCCCGCCGCTCTCGGAACCGACCGCCTCACGCCGCTCCCGGAAACCGTCGGGCTCCCGTTGCAGTCGGCGGCAGCAAGCTCGTACTGCTTGGCCCCGACCAAGCCCATGCGGGCATCGGTGGGGTCAGAGGCCGGCGGTCAGCAACCCCCGTACCCGTCGGGCCGTGGCCTCGTCGCGGGCCGCCGTGAAGGGGAGCGTGTTGCCTCCCGTGATGCGGAAGGGTTCGCCGGTGAGGGTCAGGTGGGCGCCGCCCGCCTCCTCGACGAGGAGCAGGCCCGCCGCGTGGTCCCAGGCCGCCTCCCAGGAGAAGGCCGTCGCGTCCAACTCGCCACGGGCGACGGCCAGATATTCCAGCCCCGCCGAACCGCAGGGACGCGGCCGCACGCCCTCGGTGCGCAGTCCGAGGAGAGCGCGCTTCTGCTCGTCGGTGGTGTAGTCGGGGTGGGAGGTGGCTATCTCGAGGTCACGGCCGGGCGTGGGCGCACCGGGGCGCAGCAGTTCGCCGTCGAGGCGGGCACCCCGGCCGCGCACGGCGACGGCGAGCTGGTCGCGGGCCGGGGCATAAGTCCAGGACGCTTGGACGACCCCGCCCACGGCGAGCGCGACGAGCGTGCAGAAACCGGTGTCGCCGTGGACGAACTGGCGGGTGCCGTCGACCGGGTCCACGATCCAGACCGGGGCCTGTCCCTGGATCGCCTCGTACGTCGCCGGATTGGCGTGGACCGCCTCCTCGCCGACCACGACCGAGCCGGGCAGCAGCTTGGCGAGCGCCTCGGTGAGGTACTCCTCGGCCTTGCGGTCGGCGTCCGTGACCAGGTCGTGCGGGCCGCTCTTCTCGTCGATCTCGTCCGCGGTCAGCTGCCTGAAACGCGGCATGATCTCGGCGGCGGCCGCCTGCCGGACCGCTTCTTCGACGTCGGACGTGCGGTGCGCGAGAAACTCGTCGATGGTTTCGATGTCTTCGATCATGGCTCCATGACAACACGCGCCACTGACAATCCCCACCCCTCCGGTGTACTCCGGGTGGAATCGCCGTGAATTCCCGGAGCGTGCTGATCAGCGCCCCACCGCGTACCCCTGCATCCCCCGCGGATTCGCCGCCGCGGACAGCACACCCGTCTCCGGATCCCGGGCGACCGCGCACAGCCGGCCCTCGGACCAGGCCTCGGCGACCTGGACGTCATGGCCGCGACGGCGCAGCTCCTCGACGACCGCCTCGTCCGTGCGGGACTCGACGGTGAGGCTGCCGGGGCGCATGCCGCGCGGGTAGAACGAGCCCGGGAAGCTGTCGTTGTGCCAGTTCGGGGCATCGATCGCGCCCTGGAGGTCGAGCCCGCCGCGTACCTCGGCGCGCAGCGCCACGGCCAGGAAGAAGTGGGTCTGCCACTGGTCCTGCTGGTCGCCGCCCGGGGTTCCGAACGCCATGACCGGGACTCCGTCGCGCAGCGCCAGCGAGGGTGTCAGCGTCGTACGGGGACGGCGGCCGGGCGTGAGGGAGTTGGGCAGCCCCTCGTCCAGCCAGGCCATCTGGAGCCGGGTGCCGAGCGGGAAGCCCAGCTCGGGGACGACCGGGTTGGACTGGAGCCAGCCGCCGCTGGGGGTGGCGGCGACCATGTTGCCCCAGCGGTCCACGACGTCGAGGTGGCAGGTGTCACCCCGGGTGCCGCCGTCCCGGGCCACCTCGGGCTCCCCCGCGGCCCTGGCGACGGTGGGTTCGCCCGCGCCCGGCACCGCCAGCGCGTCGAACCCCGGCTCCCCGGCGGCGACCTCGCGCGCGTGGCCGCTGATCGTCGGGGTGCGCCCTCCGGGGCTGCCGGGACGCAGCTCGCTGGAGGCCTTGTGGCCGATGAGGGCGCGCCGCTCGGCGTTGTACTCCTGCGACAACAGGTCGTCGAGGGGCACCTCGGCCGCGTCCCCGTACCAGGCCTCACGATCGGCCATGGCGAGCTTGCAGCCCTCGACGAGCAGGTGGACGTACTCCGCGGAGCCGTACAGCGGCAGCCGGGGCGGGAGCAGGGCGAGCTGCTGGAGCAGGACCGGGCCCTGACTCCAGGGGCCCGCCTTGCACAGGGTCCAGCCGCGCCAGTCGTACGTCGCGGGCGCCTCGTAGCTCGCGGACCAGGAGGCCATGTCGGTGGCTGTCAGGGTGCCGGTGTGGCGCTTTCCGCTGGTGTCCATGGTGGGCCGCCGGGCCTGCCGCACCAGGGCCTCGGCGATGAAGCCCGAGCGCCAGACGCGGCGTGCCGCCTCGATCTGCGCCACGCGACCGGACTCCCCGGAGACCTCGGCGAGCAGCCGGCGCCAGGTCGCGGCGAGGGCGGGATTGCGGAACAGTTCGCCGGGACGCGGCGCCTTCCCGCCGGGCAGATACACCTCGGCCGACGTGGTCCACTCCGTCTCGAAGAGTGTGCGCACCGACTCCACGGTCTCGCCGACCCGCTCCACCGGCGGGTGTCCGTCCTCCGCGTATCCGATGGCGTACTTCATGACGTCGGCGAGGGACCTCGTGCCGTGGTCGCGCAGGAGCAGCATCCACGCGTCGAAGGCGCCGGGCACGGCGGCCGCGAGCGGCCCGGTGCCGGGTACGAGATCCAAACCGAGTCCCCTGTAGTGGGCGATCGTCGCCCCGGCGGGCGCGACGCCCTGCCCGCACAGCACACGCACCTCGCCGCCCGCCGGGGCGAGGATGATCGGGACCTCGCCGGCGGGTCCGTTGAGGTGCGGCTCGACCACGTGCAGCACGAAGCCCGCGGCGACGGCGGCGTCGTACGCGTTGCCGCCGTCCTCCAGGACGGCCATCGCCGACTGCGAGGCGAGCCAGTGCGTGGAGGACACCATGCCGAAGGTGCCCTGGAGGGTGGGGCGGGTCGTGAACATACGGCCTCTCACCTCGCTGTTTCCGCTCATCCGCCAGATCGACCGGCGCTCAGGACCGATCCTGGGGAGCTATCTGGGGAGTTCGGGTCAGACCTCTCCTCGCTCCGCTCCCCCAGCAGGCTATCGATCGCCCCGCGTCCCTCCTTTCCCGCCTCCAGCACAAGGAATGCGTACGCGCGCCTCGGCACATGGAACCCGTCCCTCGGTGCCGCCTGCCACTGCCAAGGTCTCGCCCCCTTGACACGCGGGGGAATGAGGCCGGCCCTGGCGAGCGCAGGTGGCACCGCTTGACACCATCCGGTGCCATCCGGTGCCATCCGGTGCCATTCCACGCTTCCAAAAGCGCATGAGCACGCATGGCACCACAGTGGCTCGGGATACCCTCTTCACGTTTCCGCAGGTAGGGCGGCTTCTCTCAAGGCCTCCCCACACAGGGTGCCATCCGGAGTTGCGCGTGGCGCCACAATGGTGCCATGATGGCGTCATGGACTTGACTCCGTATGTCGACAACCTCCGCCGCGAACTCGCGGTGGCCGCCGAAGCCGGAGGCGACGAAGCCCGCGAGCTGGCCGAGAGGCTCACCGCTCCCCTGGAGTCGGCGACCCGGCTGACCATGCTCAACGTGCTCTCCGCCGCGATGGACGAGATCACCCGTGAACTCGCCCCGGGCTCGGTAGACGTACGGCTGCGCGGACTGGACCCCGACTTCGTGGTGACGCTGCCGCCCGCCGACGGCGGCGCCCCCGCGGAGCCGACCGCGCCCCTCGAACCACTCAAGACCCCGGCCCCGGCCGAGGGCGACGAGGGCGGCACCGCCCGCGTCAACCTGCGCCTGCCGGCCCACCTCAAGGCCCGTGCCGAGGAGGCAGCGAGCCGCGAGGGCCTGTCGGTCAACGCGTGGCTCGTGCGCGCCGTGTCGGCCGCGGTCGACGGCGGCACGCGGCCGCGTACGACGGAGACGACCCGCACCAACGGACAGAGCTTCACGGGCTGGGTGCGCTAGCCGCGCCCGCGCCCGCACCACTTCACTCACACCACGTCCCACCAGCGGGGACGTCCCAAGGACTCATGAGGACGGGACAGCCATGCCTTCTTTCGACACTCCCGAACCGATTTCGGTCACCGCCTACGTGTACGCCGGTTCCATCGGGTTCACCGCGGGCGACCGCCTCGACACCGTCGTCGAGGTGCGGCCACGCGACCCGAAGAAGGACCTGGACGTACGGACGGCCGACCAGACCGAGGTCACCTGCGCGAGCGGCGTCCTGACCGTCACGACCCCCAAGGCCAACCTGCTCGGGCGCGGCGGCACCGTAGACGTGACGGTCGAACTGCCCGCGGGCTCGAACATCGACGTGACCAGCGCCGGGGCCCGTGTACTCGGCGAGGGCCGGCTCGGCGAGGTCCGGGTGAAGACCTCGGCCGGCGACGTCCGCCTGGACACCACCGGCCCGCTGCACCTGAAGGCGTCGCACGGCTCGGTCACCGTGGAACGGGTCGAAGGCGTGGCCGAGATCACCAGCAGCACCGGTAACGTGCGCGTCGACCTCGTCGACGGCCCCGCCGTCCTGAAGAACTCGCACGGCGCCACGACCGTCGGCACCGTCACCGGCGAGCTGCGGGTGAGCGGCGCCAACGGCGCCATCGACATCGCGCGCGCCGAGGCCTCGGTCACCGGCACCACCACCAACGGCGGCCTTCGCGTCGCCGAAGTCGCCCGCGGCACCGTCCAGTTGGAGACCGCCAACGGCCCCATCGAGGTCGGTATCCGCGAGGGCACGGCCGCCTGGCTCGACGTCAGCTCCAACCGCGGGCAGGTGCACAACGCGCTCCCCGCGTCCGAGGCCCCGGCGGAGACCGAGGACACCGTCAAGATCCGCGCCCGGACCAATTGGGGCAACATCGACATCCTCCGTGCCAAAGCCTGAGCGCCGGCCCCGCGAACTTGCACGCTCCCCAGTCACTTCAGCCTCCGAACGGGAGGACTCCATGCCTTCATCTGTCATGCCCACATCCAGGCGGAGTGACGGTCAGCCGTCGCCTGCCGCCGTCTCCACCGTCGGCCTGCGCAAGTCGTACGGCGACAAGACCGTCCTCGACGGCATTGATCTGCGCATCCCGGCCGGTTCCGTGTTCGCGCTGCTCGGGCCCAACGGCGCCGGCAAGACCACCGCCGTGAAGATCCTGTCCACGCTCATCACCGCCGACGGCGGCCAGGCCCAGGTCGCGGGCCACGACGTCGCCACGTCACCGGACGGGGTCCGTGCCGCGATCGGCGTCACCGGGCAGTTCTCCGCCGTCGACGGCCTGATCACCGGCGAGGAGAACATGCTCCTCATGGCGGACCTGCACCACCTCTCCCGCAGCGAGGGCCGCCGTACCGCCGCCGAACTCCTTGAGCGCTTCGACCTCACCGAGGCCGCCAAGAAGCCCGCCCAGAGCTACTCCGGCGGCATGAAGCGCCGCCTCGACCTCGCCATGACCCTCGTCGGCGACCCGCGGATCATCTTCCTCGACGAGCCGACCACCGGCCTCGACCCACGCAGCCGCCACAACATGTGGGGGATCATCCGCGAGCTGGTCTCCGGAGGCGTCACCGTCTTCCTCACCACCCAGTACCTGGACGAGGCCGACGAGCTCGCCGACCGCATCGCCGTGCTCAACGACGGCAGGATCGCCGCCGAGGGCACCGCCGAGGAGCTGAAGCGGCTCATCCCGGGCGGACACGTCCGGCTCCGTTTCACCGATCCTGCGGCATACCAGTCCGCCGCCTCCGCCCTGCGCGAGGCCACCAGGGACGACGAGGCACTGGCGCTGCAGATCCCCAGCGACGGCAGCCAGCGCGAGCTGCGCTCCCTCCTCGACCGGCTGGACTCGACCGGCATCGAGGCGGACGAGCTGACCGTGCACACCCCCGACCTCGACGACGTGTTCTTCGCCCTGACCGGCGCCACCAACGTGCCCAGCCAGCCCAACCAGTCCAAGGAGACTGTCCGATGAGCGCCCTCTCCCTCGCCGTGCGCGACTCGTCCACGATGCTGCGGCGCAATCTGCTGCACGCGAGGCGCTACCCGTCCCTGACGCTGAATTTGCTGCTCACACCGGTCATGCTGCTGCTTCTCTTCGTCTATGTCTTCGGCGACGTGATGAGCGCGGGCATCGGGGACGGCGGGGCGGACCGCTCCGCGTACATCGCGTATCTCGTCCCGGGCATCCTGATGATGACCATCGGCGGCACCACGATCGGCAGCGCGGTGTCCGTGGCCACCGACATGAACGAGGGCATCATCGCCCGCTTCCGCACGATGGCGATCCACCGCGGGTCCGTGCTCATCGGGCACGTCGTCGGCAGCGTGCTGCAGTGCATCGCCAGCGTGGTCCTCGTCGGCGCCGTCGCCGTGGCCATCGGCTTCCGGTCCACCGACGCCACGGCCCCGGATTGGCTGGCGGCGTTCGGGCTGCTCGCGCTGTTCTCCCTGGCACTCACCTGGATCGCGGTCGGGATGGGCTTGATCAGCCCGAACGCCGAGGCGGCCAGCAACAACGCGCTGCCACTGATCTTCCTGCCGCTCATCTCCAGCACCTTCGTCCCGGTCGACGCGATGCCGGGCTGGTTCCAGCCGATCGCCGAGTACCAGCCGTTCACCCCGGCCATCGAGACCCTGCGCGGGCTGCTGCTCGGTACCGAGATCGGCAACAACGGGTGGATCGCGATCGCCTGGTGCGTCGGCCTGACCGTGCTCGGCTACCGCTGGTCGACGGCGTCGTTCAACCGCGATCCGAAGTAGGCGAGATGAGCGCGCGGGCTGATTCCCACTGTGGAACCTCGTCGCACCTCGGCTTGTTGCACGCGTACTCGCGCAGGGCCCGGCGCACGGGGCGTGTCCGCTGGTACCGGCGACCGCCGCCGTGATTCGACCCGATCGGGTGGCCGTCGCCGTAGTGGTGAGACGGGGTGGCCGACAGCTGGCAGCGCCGATAGCGTAACCGCGTGGACCAGGATGAACGGCTGCTGCACGCCTCGTCGTTCGGCGCAGCGGCGGTCGCATACGCCGAGCACCGTCCGGACTACGCGCAGGCCGCGGTGCGCTGGGCGCTCGAGCCCGCTCCCGGCCCGCGAGTGCTCGACCTCGGCGCCGGAACCGGCAAGCTGACCGCCACGCTGGTCGCGGTGGGTGCCGAAGTCATTGCAGTCGAGCCCGACCCGGCGATGCTGACCGAGCTGCGCCGCTCGCTGCCGGCCGTCCGTGCCCTGTCGGGTGGTGCCGAGGCGATACCGCTGCCGGACGCGTCCGTCGATGCCGTGCTGGCCGGCAACGCCATGCATTGGTTCGACATGGCCGTCGCGGGACCCGAGATCGCCAGGGTCCTCGCACCGAGCGGCATCCTGGCCGGTCTGTGGAACGTCATGGACGACCGGGTCGAGTGGGTTGCCGGGCTCGCGCGGGTCAGCGGGAGCGCGGCCATCGGCCCGCGTGACACGCCCACCAGCTGGCGCGCCGAGACGGCAGACATGCACCTTCCAAAGACCGACGTGGCCGCCCGGTTCGGCTCGCCGGAGCAGGCCGAGTTCCCGCACGGGCAGCGCCGCACCGCCGACTCCCTCGTCGCGACCATCGCGACACGCGCGGGGGTGCTGGTAATGCCAGAACAGGAACAAGAGGCCACGCTGGGCCGGATCCGCGCATTCCTCGCGAGTGGACCGGAGACCGCCCGCGGCGAGTTCACCCTCCCGATGCTGACCGGCGTGCTGCGCGTCCGGCGGCTGTGAAGCATCACACGGAAATCTTCGGTGACGCCCCTTGGATTGCCCGTGTGGATACTTCGCGGAGTCCGGGGCAACCGCGACTGCCCGGTCGGCGGCAACTGCGTCACACGACGTAACCGACTCGATCCCGTACGCGCCCGTACGCGCCCGTACGCGCTGTGGACCACTGCGCCGGGTGCCTTGCCGTGCCGTGACACCTCGATGATCTGCCTGACGATCCCGCGCCGACACGCCTTCGGCCGCTCCCGTCCTGCCCGGCAGCGGCCGAGGGCGGCCCCGGTGCTGCCTCAGTGCTGCATCGGTGCTGCCCCGGTGCGGTTCTGCCCGCAGCCTCGGACGCGCCGCTGACCAGGCATCCTCCTGCCCATCAGCGTCGCGTTATGGGTCGGGGGCTTCCCGTCAAGCATCCGTCAGTGAGGGCCCCCGTACCCGCTCGGGCGGGCATAGCTTCATCGAAGCGCCCGGCCGATCCGACCGAGCGGCGCACGTCGCCTTCTTCAAGGAGCCGCACATGTCTCCAGTCGAGCATTCCGAGGACCCCGAGCCTGGTGAACGCGTCCCGGCCGGACTTCTCTTCGTCCCTGTCCGGTCGGGGCCCGCGGGCTGTACGGCCCGGCTCTTCCGCACCCCCCTCGGCAGCCGTACGGCCGTCGGCTTCACCTCGGCGGCGAAACTCACCGCAACACTGGGCCCGGACCAGGCCTCCATCAGGCTCTCCGAACCCGCGCTGCGCGCCCTCGCCGCGCCTCTGGGCGTCACCGCCCTCACCGTCGACCCGCAGTTCTCCGCCCCCTCGGCCGACCGCACCGCGGCCACGGCCCGTGAGCGCGAGAACTCCTGGCGCCGCTGGCATCCCCAGCACGTCGGCGCCCTGCGGGTGACCGGCGCCGCCGCCGTCGTCGCGTGCCTGAACCTGCTGATCGGCTGAGGAGGCACCATGTCCATTCAGGAACTGCCCGCTCAGGAACTGCACCCGGCACCCGGGGCCGACAGATCCGGCGAAGCAGCCCACGCCGACGCGCGAGACGCCGAAGGCCTCTCCGTCTGGCCCCGCTCCGCCCGCCCCGAACCCCACGGGGACGTCTCCGTCGGCGGTGTCTCCCTCGCCGAGGCCGCCGACCGCTTCGGGACTCCGGTCTACGTCCTCGACGAGCAGGAGGTCCGCGAGCGCTGCCGTACGTATCGCACCGCGTTCCCCGACGCCGACATCGTCTACGCCGCCAAGGCGTTCCTGTGCCGGGCCATGGCCCACTGGGTCCAGGAAGAGGGCCTGGGCCTGGACGTCTGCTCCGCCGGGGAACTCGCGCTCGCCGTCACCACCGGCTTCCCGCCGGAAAAGATCGTGATGCACGGCAACGCCAAGAGCCCCGAGGACCTCCGCACAGCCCTTCGGCTCGGTGTCGGACGCATCGTCGTGGACAGCACCTCCGAAATCGCCCGGCTCGCCGCGATCACACCCGCCGGGACCCGCCAGCCGGTGATGGTGCGCGTGGTACCCGGCATCGCGGCCGGCGGACACGCCAAGGTACGCACCGGCACCGACGACCAGAAGTTCGGCCTGTCGCTCACGGACGGCTCCGCGCAGCACGCCGTCACCCGGATACTCGACCAGCCGCATCTCGAACTCGTCGGCCTGCACTGCCACATCGGCTCACAGGTCGCCGCCGTGAAACCATACGTCGCGGCGGTGCGGCGCATGGTCGGACTGCTGGCCCGCATCCGCGACCAGCACGGCATCGCCCTCCCCCAGCTGAACATCGGCGGCGGCCACGCCATCGCCTACCGCCCCGGCGAGGAACACCTGAACGTCTCCGTCCTGGCCGGGCGGGTCCGCGCCGAGCTGGAGGACGGCTGCGCCCGCGCCGGACTGCCCGTGCCCCGGCTCACCCTGGAGCCGGGGCGGGCGATCGTCGGACCCGCGGGCGTCGCCGTCTACCGGGTCCTCGCGGTCAAACGGACAGCGGGGCGTACGTTCGTCGCCGTAGACGGCGGTATGAGCGACAACCCCAGGCCCGCGCTGTACGGAGTGCGGTACGCCCCCCGGCTCATCGGCCGCCCCTCCTCCGCGCCACCCCGCCTCGTCACCGTCGTGGGACGCCACTGCGAGGCGGGCGACATCCTCGCGGACGAGGTCGCCCTCCCCGGCGACGTACGCCCCGGTGACCTCCTGGCCGTCCCGGCGGCCGGCGCGTACCACCTGTCCATGGCCTCCGGTTACAACCTCGTCGGCCGCCCGCCGGTGGTCGCGGTGTCGGACGGCATCGCGCGGGTGCTCGTACGGCGTGAGTCGCTGGACGACATGAGCCGCCGGGACGTCGGGCTGTAACACCGAGTCCCTTCCCTGGACCTCCGCCGAACTCCCCCTCGGCGGAGGACTGCCTGTTGTCCACCGCGGGCAGTCCGAAAGATCACTGAATACCCCCTATCTCAAGCCGGAGAATTTCTGATGTCCGCTCCCGCCGAGACCCGGCCCGCGCCCGTACCGGACTCCGCTCCGCCCGGCGCCGGGCAGCCGCGCCGGGTCGGCGCCGGAATGCTCGATCCGACGCAGCTGTGGCGCGCGCTCCCCCAGGCGCTGCGCAAGCTGAATCCGGTGACCCTGTTCCGCAATCCGGTCATGTTCGTGACCGAGGTCGGTGCCGCGCTCACCACCGGCATCGCGGTCTTCCACCCCGGCCTCTTCGGCTGGCTGATCACCGGCTGGTTGTGGCTGACGGTGGTCTTCGCCAACCTCGCCGAGGCCGTGGCCGAGAGCCGCGGCAAGGCACAGGCCGACTCGCTGCGCAGGTCCCGGCAGCAGACCACCGCCTGGCGGCTCGCGGGCTGGGAGCCCGGGGCGACTCAGGACGCCTACCTCGAAGAGGCCGTCGCCGCCTCCGAGTTGAGGCGCGGCGACATCGTGTCCGTACCGGCCGGGGAGCTGATCCCCGGCGACGGCGACGTCATCCACGGCGCCGCGAGCGTCGACGAGTCGGCGATCACCGGTGAGTCCGCGCCGGTCATCCGCGAGTCGGGCGGCGACCGCAGCGCGGTCACCGGCGGCACCCGGGTGCTCTCCGACCACCTCGTCGTACGGATCACCCAGGAGCCCGGGGAGAGCTTCCTGGACCGGATGATCTCCCTGGTCGAGGGCGCCAACCGGCAGAAGACCCCCAACGAGCTGGCGCTGAACCTGCTGCTGGTCATGCTGACCTTCGTGTTCCTGGTCGCGGTCGTGACCCTGCAGCCGATGGCGATCTTCTCCAAGGACGCGATGGCCGCCGCGCACGACACCGCGGCGCTGACCGCGAACGGTGTCACCGCCATCGTCCTCGTCTCGCTGCTGGTCTGTCTGATCCCCACCACGATCGGCGCGCTGCTCTCGGCGATCGGCATCGCGGGCATGGACCGGCTGGTGCAGCGCAACGTCCTGGCCATGTCCGGCAGGGCGGTCGAGGCGGCCGGTGACGTCAACACCCTGCTGCTCGACAAGACCGGCACGATCACCTTCGGCAACCGGCGGGCGAGCGCGTTCCTCCCGGTCGGGGCGGTCCCCATGGAGCGACTGGCGCAGGCCGCGCTCCTATCCAGCCTGGCCGACGAGACGCCGGAGGGCCGCTCCATCGTCGAATTCGCCTACGAGAAGCACGAGTTGACCGAGCGGGTCGCGAACGGCGCCGAGTGGGTGCCGTTCACCGCCGCCACCCGCATGTCGGGAGTCGACCTTCCCAGCGGGCAACGGCTGCGCAAGGGCGCGGCGGCATCGGTCGCGGCGTGGGTGCGCGAGCAGGGCGGGCGAGGTCCCGCTCGCGCTGGAGGCGACCGCCCAGCAGGTCTCCGCGTCGGGCGGTACGCCGCTGGCCGTGGCGCAGTCCACGCACGACGGCCGGGCCGAAGTACTCGGTGTCGTCCACCTCAAGGACGTCGTCAAGCCCGGCCTGCGCGAACGCTTCGACGAGCTGCGCCGCATGGGCATCCGTACGGTGATGATCACCGGCGACAACCCGATGACCGCCAAGGCGATCGCCGAGGAGGCGGGAGTCGACGACTTCCTGGCCGAGGCCACGCCCGAGGACAAGCTGGAGCTGATCAAGCGGGAGCAGGCCGGCGGTCACCTCATCGCGATGACGGGCGACGGCACGAACGACGCACCGGCGCTCGCGCAGGCGGACGTCGGCGTGGCGATGAACACGGGCACGTCGGCCGCCAAGGAGGCCGGCAACATGGTCGACCTCGACTCCGACCCCACGAAGATCATCGAGATCGTCGAGATCGGCAAGCAACTCCTCATCACCCGGGGCGCGCTCACGACCTTCTCGATCGCCAACGACATCGCCAAGTACTTCGCGATCCTGCCCGCGATGTTCGCCGCGGTCTACCCGGGCCTCGACCGGCTCAACATCATGGCCCTGCACTCGCCGCTGTCCGCGATCCTCTCCGCGGTCGTCTTCAACGCGGTGGTCATCGTGGCGCTGATCCCGCTCGCCCTGCGCGGTGTCCGCTACCGGCCGAGCAGCGCCTCCGCCCTGCTCACCCGCAACCTGTGGATCTATGGACTCGGCGGC
The DNA here is from genome assembly GCF_042885015.1 of Streptomyces sp. NPDC058086. Taxonomy (NCBI): domain Bacteria; kingdom Bacillati; phylum Actinomycetota; class Actinomycetes; order Kitasatosporales; family Streptomycetaceae; genus Streptomyces; species Streptomyces sp. NPDC058086. Next base: position 34,462 of record NZ_JBHVST010000008.1, read on the forward strand.
GTGGTCGCCCCGTTCCTGGCCATCAAGTTCATCGACTTCGCCCTCGTCCAGTTCATCCCGGGGATCTGACCATGACACGCATCCCGCACTGGCTCGCCCAGCACATCGCAGCGCTCCGGGTGGTCCTCGTCCTGACTCTCCTGACCGGCCTGGCCTATCCGCTGGCCATGGTGGCCGCGGCCCGAGTCCCGGGCCTCGACGGCACGTCGGAGGTCACCGGCGCCGACGGCGAACCTGCCGGATCCTCGCTCATCGGCCAGTCCTTCACCGACGCCAAGGGCAACCCCGTCAAGAAGTACTTCCAGTCCCGGCCCTCCAACGCCGGTACGGGATACGACGCCACGGCGTCCGGAGCCGGAAACCAGGGCCCCGAGTCCGTCGTCGACGCGTTGGACAAGCCGAGCCTGCTCACCTTGGTGTGCGGGCGCAGCAAGGCGGTCGGCGACCTCGAAGGCGTCGACGGTTCGCGCCCGTACTGTACGGACGACGGTGTCGGCGCGGTCCTCGGTGTCTTCCACGAGGGCGGCACGAGCGGTCGTATCACCAAGGTGGTCAGCCTCGGCCAGGCCTGCCCCGCGCAGCCGTTCCTCCCCACGTACAAGGGAGTTCGCGTCACGTGCGCGAAGCCCGGCGCGGACTACAGCCACGCCGTGACCGTCCCCGTTCGTGGCGACGCCCCGACGAACCCGGTCGTCCCCGCCGACGCGGTCACCGCGAGCGGCAGCGGCCTCGACCCGCACATCAGTCCGGCGTACGCGAAGCTCCAGGCTCCCCGGGTCGCACATGAGCGGGGCGCGAGCGTGGCCGACGTACGGGGGCTGATCGCGAAGTACACCACCGGGCGTGCGCTCGGTGTGCTCGGTGAGCCGGGCGTCGACGTCGTCGAGCTGAACATCGCGCTCGACCGCAAGTACCCGACGACCGCGACATCCGCGTCGTCTCCGAAGCAGGGAGCCTGATCATGGCGGCCTGGATCCAGGCATCGATCATTCTCGCCGTGGTCGTGGGGCTGCACGTCCCTCTCGGCGACTACATGGCCCGCGCCCTCGACGGCGGGAAGCACTGGAGGGGCGAGAAGACCCTCTATCGCGTCTGCGGAATCGACCCGGACAAGGAGCAGACCTGGCGGCACTACCTCACCGCGCTGCTCGCCTTCTCCGTCATGAGCGTCGCGGCGCTCTTCGCCCTGTTCACCCTTCAGGGCAAGCTGCCCTGGTCGACGGGGCACGAGGGCATGCCGTGGCGGCTCGCGCTGCACACCGCCGTCTCCTTCACCACCAACACCAGCTGGCAGAACTACGCCCGTGAGTCGACCACCGGACATCTCGCCGTGATGGCCGGCCTGGGCGTGCAGGCGTTCGCGTCGGCGGCGGTCGGCATCTGCGTGGCCCTCGCCCTGGTCCGGGGCCTGGTCCGGCGGTCCACGGACGACCTCGGCAACTTCTGGGTCGACCTGCTGCGCACGATCTTCCGCATCCTGCTGCCCATGGCGGTCGTCGGCGGCCTGATCCTGATGGCGGGCGGTGTCATCCAGAGCCTCGGCGGCGGACACACCTTCACCACGGTCGCGGGCGGCAAGCAGACGATTCTCGACGGTCCTGTGGGCTCCTGGGAACCGATCAAGCTGTTCACCGGTGACGGCGGTGGCGTCTTCAACGCCAACAGCGCCCACCCCTTCGAGAACCCGAGCGCCTGGACCAACGCCTTCGAGATCGTGCTGATGCTGCTCATCCCGACGGCCTGCGTGCGCATGTTCGGCCGGATGATCGGCAGCCTGAAGCAGAGCTGGACCCTGCTCACGGTCGTCGGCATCCTCTTCGGCCTGCTCCTCGCCGCGGGCACGCTCGCGCAGAGCGCCCACACCGGCACGGTCACCCAGGCCGTCGGCGGACCGTACGAGGGCACCGAGACCCGCTTCGGCATCCCCGGCTCGACGCTCTTCGGCGTGGGGGCCACGGGCTCCGCGGACGGCGCGGCCAACTCCTCGTACGACAGCTTCTCCAGCCTCGGCGGCGGTGTGCTGCTGTCCGCGATGATGCTCGGCGAGATCGCCCCCGGCGGCACCGGCAGCGGGCTCTACGGCCTGATCATGGTGGTCCTGGTGGCCGTCTTCATCGGCGGTCTGATGGTCGGCCGCACGCCCGAATACCTGCGCAAGCGGATCGGGTACGGGGAGATGCGGTGGGTGGTCGTGTACGCGCTGATCCCGCCGACCGTGATTCTCGCGTGCACGGCCGTCGCGCTCGCCTTCGACGACGGCCAGACCTCCATGGGCAACCCTGGAGCACACGGCCTGACCGAACTCATCTACGCCTACACCAGCAACACCAACAGCAACGGCAGCGCGATGGCCGGCTTCAACGGCGCCACCGACTTCCACAACCTGCTGATGGTGTTCGCGATGCTGGCAGGGCGGTATCTCCCGATGGTTGCCGTGCTGGCCCTGGCCGGACGCCTCGCCAAGCAGCAGCCGGGCGTCGTCACGGTCGGCACGCTGCGCGCCCAGGGCGTCAACTTCGTCGTCCTGGCCACCGCCGCGGCCGTCATCCTGGCACTGCTCAACTTCCTTCCGGCGCTGTCCCTCGGCACCATCGCCGACGGCCTGCTGTAGCGGCCCGCCGGACTTGGAGGAGGCACGACTCGCGGGCGCCCGCGGGCTGCCCCGCGAATGATCCCGGGGTGTGCCGGCCCGGGGGTTCGGGCTGGTGGGTGATTCAGCATCCCCGATCTCCTGGCGGGGGACGCCGTGGACGGGCAAGGATCGTGGCTGAAGACGGGGGAACCCCCTCCCCTTCCTCGATGAGGGAGTTGTCATGGGCCATGAGCAGGAGACGCTGTCGGAGTTCGTCGAGGCGACGGCCACGAAGTTCGGTGTGCCCGGAGTTGCCGTCGGGGTCTGGGCGGACGGCCGGGAGGTCTACGGGTGCCACGGCGTGACAAGCGCGGAAAATCCGCTGCCCGTCGATCAGGACACGCTGTTCGTGTTGGGCTCGGTCACGAAGTCCTTCACGGCCACCGCGCTGATGCGCCTGGTCACGGACGGGCGGGTCGAGCTGGACGCGCCGGTACGCCGGTACGTTCCCGAGCTCGCGCTCCGGGACGAGCGGGCCGCGGCGGAGATCACCGTGTTGCAACTGCTCAACCACACCGCGGGCCTTGACTGGAGGATGAGTGTCGACACCGGCGAGGGGGACGATGCCCTGGCGGCGTATGTGGCGAGGATGTCCGAGTCGGATCTGATCGCGTCACCTGGTACCCGGGCCTCCTACAGCCAAATGGGGTACAACCTGGCCGGCCGGATCATGGAAACGGTCACGGGCCTGACCTACGAGCGGGCCATCGCCTCGCTGCTGTTCGAGCCGTTGGGCCTTTCGCACACTTCCTTCGCCACCAACGACGTCATGACCCGGCGGTTCGCGGTGGGGCACAACGTCAGCGAGAACGGGACGCCGGCCGTCGCGCGGAAGTGGAAGGACAGCCGCGGCAACAACCCCGGCGGGGGCGGCGCGTCCTCGGCCGCGGACATGCTTCGCTGGGCCAGCTTCCATCTGGGTGACGGTCGCGCACAGGACGGTGCCCAGGTGCTGCCCGCCGAGGCCCTGCTGCAGATGCGGGAGCAGACGGTCGAACTGCGGGGCAGCACGCTCGGCGACGCGTTCGGCATCTGCTGGTTCCTGCGCGACGTGGGCGGCGTTCGCACCATCGGGCACGGCGGATCGGCCAACGGCCAGTTCGCCGAACTGCTGATCGTGCCCGAACGCGACTTCGCAGCTGTCGCCCTGTCCAACGCGGGCCCGGAAGGCGGCCTCGCCTTCAACCAGGCAGCCGTCCGGTGGGCGCTCGAACACTACCTCGGGGTCGTGGACCGGGACCCGGAGCCGCTTCCCCACGACGAGGAGCGGGCCCGGGAAGCCGTCGGGAGCTACGCGAACGACTTGATGACGCTCACCATCGCCACGGATGGGCCCGGGTTGACGATCGAATGCGGGATCAAGCCGGAGATCCGCGCGGCGGCGGACACCGAACTGCCACCCGATCTTCCGCCGGCCGGTCTCGGCCTGCTGCCCGGCGACGCGGACGAGTACATCGTCACCGGCGGCGGCCTGAAGGGGCAACGCGGCTTCTTCACCCGCGACGAGAGCGGTGCGATCACCGGGGCCGACCTCGCCGGCCGGTTGTTCAGCCGGGTTGTCGTCGTCTCCCGATAACGGGCTGCTCCGGGAGCGGTCCACGTCGAGGACCGACGGGCCGAGGTCGACGACGGCTGCCTGGGCCTGGCCGACGAGTTCCCCGACCAGGTCTGGGCGCCGCCCAGGAAACCCGAGCGACTCGACGATGACGACGGGCCACCGCCCGAGCGGTACGGCCGGCACGAGGTGAGGCGCCGGCAGTCCCCGCCGGATCCGCGTCGAGCACGCCAACGCCGAGCACCGCCCGTGGCACCCGGGCGACAGTGTTCCAGATGCTGGTCGTGGCGAGCCCGGCCGGCGTGAGCGACAGGGCCGGCGCGGCGGCGAGCGAGACCATGGCCACGCGCAGGACACGCGGCCGCGCGGGCAGGGAGGCCCGGTAGCGGCGGCGCAGAGCGGCCCACGCGGCCACGGTCTCGCGACGGAGGCGACGCCCCGGGCCACCCGGCCGCGGCCCCCCTCCGGGCCGCGGGCCGGGTCCACCCCCGGGCCGGGCGACCGGTCCGTGCTGTGGCTGTGCGCTGATCCCGGGCCCCCGCCTCAGGACTACGCGTGGTGTCGGCCGTGACAGTCACGAGCCCTCCAACATCACGCCACGGAACGGTCGCCCGTGTCCCCGCGCCGCTCAGTCTGGAACCGGTTTCGGACACCGGAGTCGTCCGTTGATGTTCTCCTGACGCTTTCTCAGGTGACCTTGACGGGGCCTTGATGGCGCCCTTCGACCGGCCGTAAGAGAGGCGCAAATTCCACGCTCGACCAGGCAGTTCTCGGGTGCGGCCGGGCTAGATTTCCCCTCGGCCGCCGGAGAGGCCTCGGACGTCAGTGGCATGACGGCTTCACCCCGGAAGCACCCTCGGATGCCTTCCTCGCCCGAAGGCATCCGAATGGCCTCCCGGCGGCCGAGCACGCGGCGGCGTTCTCGTCGTCATCGCGCCGCCGACGCCCGTGCTCAGCTCTGCGGTGCCGTGACCCCGGCACCGCAGAGCCCGGCGGCCACCACACGCTCTGTCAGCCCGACCGGTCGCCGGCGTGCCCCTGTGCGCGTGGGCCCGGTTCCCCACCGAGGCACGAAGGTCCCGATGATTCCCGCCGCTCCCCACCAACCCCCGCCGTCCCGCCCTCAGCGCGCCCCCCGGCCCGGATCGGAGGGAGGGGCGAGACGCCGGGCACCGAGCGGTCTGTTCGAACCCGCACAGCTCGTGCAGTCCTTCCCCGAGGCACTGCGCAAACTGCACCCGCGGGTCCTGGTGAAGAACCCGGTGCTGTTCGTCGTGTCCGTGGGAGCCGTCCTCACGACCCTGTCCGCGCTACTCCACCCCGCCGTCTTCACCTGGGTCATCAGTGCCTGGCTGTGGCTGACGGTGATCTTCGCCAACCTCGCGGAGGCCGTCGCCGAGGGCCGTGGCAAAGCACAGGCGGAAAGGCTCCTGCCGGCCGAGCGGAGCCCGTCAAGGAAACGTCCGTGCACGTCAGGGGCGTGTAAGGGAAGGTGAGTCGTGCTTGTCCGGGACTTGCGGGACGGCTTCCATGGATCCTGTGAACAGCGCATGGCTTCTCTTCGACCGGCCGCCGAGTCCCGGCGCGACCCGTCGTGCGCCTCGCTGCCCGGAAACGCCCGCGTCCGCTCTCCGCTGACGCCGACGCGTCGTCCGTAGCCCTCGGGGCGCCGTGATTCGTTCCGGCGCCCCGTCCTTCGTATCCGCACATGTCCGGCGTCCCCGCGCAGGGGCCGCCGACGTGCCCGCAACCCTGGATGGACCATGTCTGACCACGACGTCTCCCCTCTTCCCGGCCGCACCGTCCTCGTCACGGGGGCCACCTCCGGCATCGGCCTGGAGACCGCCCGACAGCTCGCCGAACGCGGTGCCACCGTGCTGCTGCACGGCCGCACCGCCGAGGAGGCGCGCGCCGCCACCGACCGTCTGATCGCCACGGCAGGCCTCGACGCCGACCGACTCCGCCCTGTGGCAGCCGACTTCACACACCTCGACGAGGTCGAGTCCCTGGCGAACCATGTCGTCGCCCAGCACCCGCACCTCGACGTACTCGTCAACAACGCGGGGATCGCGGCGCCCGAGCGGCACACCGTCACCACGGACGGCAACGAGATCGCCTTCCAGGTCAACTTCCTCGCCCACTACCTCCTGACGTGCCTGCTGGAACCGGCGCTCACCAGCGACCCCGGCGGCCGAGTCGTCAACGTCTCGTCGTCCCTGCACCGCACCGCGAACATCCAGTGGAGCGACCCCAACCGCGCCCGCCGCTACTCCCGGCTCGCCGCCTACGCCCAGTCGCAGCTGGCCCTCACAGTCTTCGCCGCCGACCCCCGTGTCGCCGCGGTCTCCGTCCACCCCGGCGTCTGCGACACGGCACTGCGGCCGTTGTACGCCCACGAAGGCGCCACGCCGGCGGAGGGCGCGGCCTACGTGGTCCGCCTCTGCGACCCGGACGTCGAAATCGTCAACGGCGCCTACTACGACCGCGGCGAACGCGTCGCACCGGCCCCCGCCGCCACCGAGGACCGCACGATCAAGCGCCTCAACAAACTCGCCGACCTGCTCGTCGGCCGCACCGCTTGAACCTCCCTTTCACGCCCCGGAGTTGATGCCCATGTCCAAGCGCACCCGCAAGAAGAAGGCCCGCCGCAAGAACAAGGCGAACCACGGCCGCAAGGCCGGTCAGCGCTGAGTCCCAGGGGCGACCCCACCACACACCGGGGTCGCCCCCACCCGGTGAAAGGCAACCCCGTGATCCAGCTCCTCCCCCACCAAATTCCCGCCCTCTCCCGGTGGTTCCCCGCCGCGGCGCCCGGCCCGGCCGCCCTCGCCGAGCACGCCCTGGCCACCGGGACCGGGCAATGGTGGGCCGACCGGGCGGTACACCCACGCACCGTCGCCGTACGCTGTGCCGGTCACGCCCTGCTGCGCGGTGACCCGGATGCCCTCGGCGCCGGCGACCTCACGCCGCTGGCCGACTGCTGCATCGACGCACCCGACCGCTTTCTCCCCGCCCTCGCCACCACCTTCGGCCAGGTCACCCCGTGGGAGCGCATGGTGTACGTACAGCGCACGCCGCCGTCCTCGACACCCCGTCTCCCGTGGGGCGTGACAGTGCGGCGGCTGACACCCGAGCACGCCCCCGCCCTCGCCGAACTCGGCACCGACATGGCGTGGATCCACAGCACATGGGGCGGACCGACCGCTCTCGCGGCCTCCGGTCTCGGCTGGGCCGCCCTCCACAAAGGCCGCATCCTCACCGTCGCCTGTGCCTACCTGCTGAGCAGCACATACGAGGACATCGCCTGCGTCACGGTCCCCGAGCACCGGCGCGAACACCTCGCCATCGCCTGCGTCACCGCCCTGTGCACGGACATCGCCGCCCGCGGCCACACCGCGAGCTGGTCCTGCTCCCGCGACAATCGCCCCAGCCGCCTGCTCGCCTGGACCGCCGGTTTCCGACTGGAGCGCGAGTACGTTCACTACGTGGCCAAAAGCCCCACGCGGCACGACCATCTCACCGCACAGCCTCCAGCCGGCCATCTCCTCCGGTGCGATCGGCATCCCGAGTCATGACCCACCTCCGAGGACCCTGAGGACGGGGATCCGGTACAGCACACACTGGCGAAGTGGCCCTTCGGGCACGCTCGGATCCTCGAAGTCGTCCGCCGGGTCCCGGGTCATGCCGATCCGGCGCATCACCGCCTGGGAACGAAGGTTGTTGACGGTCGTCGACGCAACGACCTCCGACAGCCCCAGGGTCTCGAAGCCGAAGGCCAGGCAGGCCAGGGCGGCCTCGGTGGCGTATCCGTGACCCCACGCCGAGCGCGTCAACCGCCATCCGACATCCACCCCCGCGAACGGCATGTCCTCGCCCACCTCGTCCAAGCCGACGCGGCCGACGAACTCACCGGTCTCCCGTGCTTCGAGCGCCCACCATCCAAAGCCTCGCTCGTCGAACTGGGCCCGCATGAGGGCCACCACGGCATCGCTCTGCTCCCGCGTCAGCAGTTCCCCCAGGTGTTCTCGGACTTCGGGATCGGCGTTCATCGCCGCCCACGGTCCGAGGTCGGACTCCCGCCACCGACGGAGCAGGAGACGATCGGTACGCAGTTCTGGCATGCCGTCCAGCCAACGCCATCACGATCAGGGTGTCGATCGGTTATGTCGAACATGTCCAACCCCGCGGAGCTGGGCCCGCGCCGACCGGAATCAATCACCGCAGGTGGACGTTGCCGCTCCTGGGACGGAACGGAGGCGCATCGGTGCACGGTGAGTACAAGATTCCCGGCGGCAAGCTCGTCGTGGTGGATCTGGACGTCGAGGACGGAGTGCTGTGCCACACGCGCGTGGCGGGCGATTTCTTCCTCGAACCGGACGAGGCGCTGGACGCCGTGAACCACGCGCTGAACGGCGCCCCGGCGGACACCGACGCGACGGGCCTCGCGGCTCGCGTCGACGCCGCGCTCCCCGAGGGCACCGTCATGTACGGGCTGACCTCTGAGGGCATCGGAATCGCGGTGCGCCGGGCGCTCGCGCACGCCACCGACTGGACGGACTACGACTGGCAGCTGATCCACGAGGGCCCGCAGTCCCCGGCGCTGCACATGGCCCTGGACGAGGTCCTGACCGCCGAGGTCGCCGCGGGCAGCCGCCCGCCCACCCTGCGTGTGTGGGAGTGGGGCGCCCCGTCGGTGATCATCGGCAGTTTCCAGTCCCTGCGCAACGAGGTCGACCCGGAGGGCGCCGCGCGGCACGGCATCGAGGTGGTGCGCCGGATCTCCGGGGGCGGCGCGATGTTCGTGGAGCCCGGCAACACCATCACCTACTCGCTCTCCGTGCCGGAGGCGCTCGTCCAGGGACTGTCGTTCCAGGACAGCTACGCGTATCTGGACGACTGGGTGCTCGGCGCGCTCGGCGACATGGGGATCAAGGCCTGGTACCAGCCGTTGAACGACATCGCCACGGAGCAGGGGAAGATCGCGGGCGCCGCCCAGAAGCGGATGGTCGGGCCGGGCGGCGGACCCGGCGCAGTGCTGCACCACGTGACCATGTCGTACGACATCGACGCCGACAAGATGGTCGAGGTGTTGCGCATCGGCCGCGAGAAGCTCTCCGACAAGGGCACCAGGAGCGCGAAGAAGCGGGTGGATCCGCTGCGCCGGCAGACCGGGCTCGCGCGCGAGGCGGTCATCGGGCGGATGATCGACTCGTTCCGCGGCCGGTACGGGCTGACGGACGGCAAGGTGACCGCGGAGGAACTGAACCGTGCCGAGGAGTTGGCCCGGACGAAGTTCGGGTCCGAGGAGTGGACGGCGAGGGTGCCGTAGCCGGACGGGCGCTCCCAGGAGCGGCCGGTCGGGTCTTCAAGGACAGCCGGTCGGGGTCTTTCAGGAACAGTCGGCCCGGTTCTCTCAGGACACGGACACCCACGCCGTCGTCCCGAGCGTGTTCTGCGGACCGATGTCGAGGGGCTCCGCGGGCCGTACGTTCAGGGCCTCGCGCCCCTGCTGCGGGACGACCCGGAGGTACGTGCCGTCCTCGGCGGCCATCCGCCAGTACAGGCCCGCCCGCGCGCTCGCGCCCGGGGCGAGCGTGAGCGGCGCCGCACCGGGATCCTGCGGCGCCATGAACACCTCGTCCGTCCCCTCGACGGTCCGCACGCCCGTGAGCGGGGCGCCCTTCTCGTCGAGGACGCGGATGGCCGGGTAGCCCTTCACCTCGTACGGCCGCTCGGAGCAGTTGGTGAGGGTGAGGGTCATGGCCCTCAATCCCATGGCCCCGTCGACGGGGCCGGTGCCGAGACGTACCCCGGACGGCGGGCAGCCGTGCGCCTGTTGGACCGTGACGGCGGGCGAGCGGGCCGCCTTGGGCTTGTGGGCGGGTTCGGTGAACAGACCGCAGCCGCTCAAGGCGAGCGTCAGCGCACCGGCGAGGGCGGCGGCGCGTAACGGTCCCAGGTCTGTCGCGATCACCGAGCGATCATCCCACGCCACCCCTGCGCTCCCTGCCGCCTGGACCACCTCCGACGCACCCCTCAGTTCGCACTCCCCCGCGCCGTCACCAAGCCCGACTCGTAGGCGAACACGACCAGTTGGGCCCGGTCGCGGGCGCCCAGCTTCGTCATCGCCCGGCTGATGTGGGTCTTGGCGGTGAACGGGCTGATGACCATGTGCGCGGCGATCTCCTCGTTGGTCAGACCGCGCGCGGCGAGTGCCGTGACCTCGCGTTCGCGGCGCGTGAGGCACTCCAGGCCGGGCGCGGTGGCCCGGTCCGGGGGCCGGGCGACGAACTCGCCGATCAGCGTGCGGGTCACGGACGGGGACAGCAGCGCCTCTCCCCGTGCGACGACCTCGATGGCCTGGAGCAGGTCGGCGGGCTCGGTGTCCTTGAGCAGAAAGCCGCTGGCCCCGGCCCGCAGCGCTTCGAAGACGTACTCGTCCAGGCCGTAGTTGGTGAGCATGACGACGCGTACGGCGGACAGCTCCGGGTCGGCGGCGATACGGCGGGTGGCCTCGATGCCCGACATCACCGGCATCTGTACGTCAACGAGGGCGATGTCCGGCAAGGACGCGCGCACCAGCGCGAGGCCCTGCTCGCCGTCGGCGGCCTCGCCCACGACCTCGATGCCGTCCTCGGCGTCGAGCAGGGCGCGGAAACCGGCGCGCATCAGCGCCTGGTCGTCGACGAGCGCGACCCTGATCACGGCACCTCCTCCGGTATGCCCAGCGGCAGTTCGGCGCGCACCGAGAAGCCGCCCTCGGTGCGCGGTGCGGCGTGCAGGGTGCCGCCGAGGGCCATGACGCGTTCGCGCATGCCGGTGAGGCCGATGCCCGGGGTGGGCGGACGGGACGGGTCGGCGCCGCCGTCGTCGTCGACGGATATCGTCAGGTCGTCCACGCTGTAGTCGAGTTGGACGGCCACCTTGGCGGGGCCCGCGTGGCGCGCGGCGTTCGTCAGGGCCTCCTGGACGATGCGGTACGCGGCACGGTCCACGGTCGCCGTGAGCGGACGCTCCTCGCCGCTCACCGTCAGCTCCACGGCGAGGCCGGCCGCGCGGGCCCGCTCCACGAGCAGCGCGGGGGTGCCGGTCGGCTCATCGGTGCGCAACACCTCCAGAGTGGCACGCAGTTCGCGCATCGCCTCGCCGCCCGCCTCCTGGATGGCGAGCAGCGCGGGCGAGACCTCCTCACCGCGTTTGCGGGCGAGATGGACCGCGACGCCCGCCTGGAGCTTGACGATCGAGATGCTGTGCGTGAGCGAGTCGTGCAACTCGCGGGCGATCCGCAGCCGTTCCTCGCCCGCGCGGCGCAGGGCCGCCTCCTCGCGCGTGCGTTCCGCCTCCATCGCGCGCTGTTCCGTCTGGCGCAGATACGCCTGCCAGTTGCGGTCCGCGAGGCCTGTCACCAGGGCGCACAGGAACCAGCCGGCGAGCAAGAGAGAGCGCTCGGCGCTTCCGCGCGCCGTGAGGTCCGTCGTCACGAATGCCGCCAGGAACAGGGCGCTCGCGAGCGCCGCCACCCCTCGGTGACCCGCTCGGGCCGCCGTGTGGACGGCGCCGAGGACGGGGAGGGCTGCGAGGGTGCCCGGGTGGGCGTGCAGGACGTACGCCGTCGAGGTGACCGTACTGACCGCGAGTACCCTGCGCGGGGCGCGGCGGTAGGCCGCGAGGGCGAGGGAGCCCACGGTGATCAGCGCGTAGTCGGCGGGAGTCGCGCCGTCGCCCACCGCGGCCGCGGTCATGACGAGGGCACCGACCACGACCCCGAGGGCCGCGTCGGCCAGGTGCCTGCGGGTGACCTGGTCCAGCGCCATGTTCCGCACGATAGACGGCCGCTCGGACAGTGGCGTCAGACCTGTGGAGGGGGCCCGGCGTACTCCGCCTGGAGTAGATCACGGCGCGCGCGGGCCGGGTGGGCGTAGACCGGACTGTCTTCCGGTGGACGACGACCGTGGACGGATCCCCGGAGGAGGGTGGCAACGGCGGCCGAGCCGGCGGCCCCGCGCACTTTCCCTACAAGGAGGCGCCCCATGCCAAGTCCCTTCCGTTACACCACCCCGTCTCCGCCCAAGTCGGCCACGGGCCGTGTGGCGGGCGTCTACGCCCAGCTCGCCGACGACTTCGGCATCGAGCGCGCGGTGACCTTCGTCGTGCTCTCGCCCGCTCCCGATCTCATGGCCTCCGCCTGGGCGTTGATGCGCGAGTCGCTGATCGCGGGCGCGGGCAGCCGGACGGGGAAGGAACTCGCGGCGCTCGGGGTGTCCGTGGCCAATCGGTGCCCGTTCTGCGTCGACGCGCACACGATGCTGCTGCACGCGACCGGGGACCACCGGCTCGCGGAGACGGTGGCGCGCGGGGGGACCCCTGCCGACGAGGAGCACGCGCGCGTGCTGGCGTGGGGCGGGGCGACCCGGATCCCGGGGGCGGCGGAGTTGGCGCCGTATCCCTTCCCCGTCGCACACGCCCCCGCGTACATCGGCACGGCGCTGTCCTTCCACTTCATCAACCGCGTGGTGTCGGCGCTGCTCACCGAGAGTCTGCTGCCCGGCAACGCGCAACGGTTCCGGGCGGTGCGGAGTCTGGCCGGGCGGTCCGTCGCCCGGACGGTGCGGCGGCGACCCGCGCCGGGTGCGGGCCTGGAACTCCTCGACGACCCCGGGCCCGGGCCGGACTGGGCGCGCGGGACCACCGTCGGCCCTGCCTACGCCGCGCTGCGGGCCGCCGCCACCGAGGGGGAGGGCCTTCTCGACGAGGCCGACCGGATCCTCGTACGGGAGACGCTCCGGGACTGGGACGGCTCGCACCCGCCACTCGCGTGGGACGGACTCCCCGACCGTTCGCGGCCCGGGGCGCGGCTCGCGCTGCTGGCCGCGCTGGCCCCGTACCGGATCACGGACGAGGACGTGACGGCCTGGCGTAAACCCGTCCATACCGACCACTGTTTGGTGCATCTGGTGGCGTACGGCGCGTTCGCCGCCGTCGACCGGATCGAGAGCACGCTTCCCGCCCGCACGGCCGAGGAGACCTCATGACACAGATCGCCAACTTTGCTCAGGCGCGGGCCTGGAACGGCACTCTCGGCAACCACTGGGCGAGCCACCACGAGCGCTATGACACGCTCGTGTCGGGTCTGAACACCGCGCTCTTCGACGCGGCGGCGATCGCTTCGGGCGACCGCGTCCTGGACGTCGGCTGCGGGGCCGGTGCGACGACCCGGATCGCGGGCCGGCTGGCGGCGCACGGGCACGCCGTCGGGGTCGACATCTCGGCACCTCTGCTCGACCGGGCCCGGGCGACGACCGCCGCGGAGGGGGTCACCAACGTCGCGTACGAGTTCGCCGACGCCCAGATCCACCCCTTCCCGGCCGCCGGATACGACGTCCTGATCAGCCGGGGCGGGGTGATGTTCTTCTCGGACCACGCGGCGGCGTTCCGGAACCTGTCGCGCTCGCTGCGGCCGGGAGGGCGGCTCGCGTTCGTCTGTCCGCAGCACGCCGGTCCCGAGGCGGAGGAGTCACGCGCCCTGAGCCTTTTCGGAGAACTCCTGGACGAACCGGACGCCGCAACGGTCGCCGTCCAGGCCGCCATGGCCTCCCTGTCCGACCCGGCGCGCATCCGCGAGGTTCTGCACGGGTGGGACGACGTGACGGTGACTCCGGTCGCGACGGAGACGACATGGGGGCGCGACGCCGCGGACGCCGTCCGCTTCATCCTCTCCCGCGCGCCCGGCCGGACGGTCGACGCCGACACGCGCGCGGCCCTGCAGGACACCTTGCGCCCTTATGAGACGGATCGCGGTGTTCGACTCCGGGCGGCGGTGTGGCTGGTGAAGGCGAAGTGGCGCACGGACGGTCCCCAATGAGGCACAGTCACCACACAGCCACGGAGTGAGTTGGCACTTCCGCCCCACAGGGAGTCATGTGAGACTGGCGTTCCGTCCGCAGTGTGGACTCCCTCCGCACCGTCCCCCACGAGAAGTGCGCCGTGCATTCTCTTCCTCTGCCACTCGCCCTCACCGCGCGCCTGCTGCCGGTCGCGGTCCTCGCCTGCACGGGCTGGGCCATGTCGTCCGGCACGTCGACGACGACTCCGGCCGCCACCGACCACAAGTCGCCCCAGGCGACACAGTCCCCGTCGGGCCCCGCGGCGACGGCGGTCGCGAAGACGTACACCGCGGCCCCCGCGCCCTGCACCGGCGTGACGGAGAAGACGGTCAAGGCCCTAGTCCCGGGCGCCAAGACGGCCGGCCAGGAGATTCCGTCGACCGACAGGACGGTGCGCCGCACCTGTTCCTGGAACGCGCTCAAGGGCTTCGACTACCACTGGCTGGACGTCTCGTACGAGATCAAGGATTCGGACGAAGCGGCACAGAAGTCCTATACGGGGCGCGTCGCGGACAAGAGCGGCGGAGGTGCGGTTCCCGGCCTCGGTGACTCGGCCTACTCCGTCGTGAATCTCACCACCACGGACAAGCAGCAGACCCGTGAGGGGGTGGTGATCGTCCGCGCGTCCAACGCGCTGGTGGTCGTCACGTACAACGGCAGCAACTTCGAGACGCAGAAGGCGCCCAGTACGGACGAGATCAACAAGGGGGCCATCAAGGCCGCCAAGGACGTGGTGGCGACGCTGGAGAACGGCCAGAAGGGCTGACCGTTCTCCAACCGCGTCGCTGATCCGACAGCTGTTCTCCATCAGCCGTTCTCCGACGGCCGCCTTCCCTCACGTGTCAGACGGCGGTCTTCTCCTTGCCCCGCAGCAGCATCAGGGCCAGGTACAGCACCATCGACGTACCGAGTCCGACCGCCCAGCCGTAGTCGGCCAGGGACTTCAGCGCCGGGATGGGCCGCCCGTCGATCAGCGGATGGAAGTCGGCGCCGCCGACGGCCAGGACGCCTCCGGTGACGAAGGCGACGACGGCCCGCCAGTTCCAGCCGCCGTCGTACCAGTAGCGGCCGCCCGTGCGGTACAGGTCGGCGAGGTCGAGCTTGGTGCGGCGCAGGATCCAGTAGTCGGCGATGAGGATGCCGGCGACGGTGCCGAGCAGACCGCCGACGAGGCCGAGCCAGGTGAAGATGTAGCCCTGTGGGTCGGAGTACAGCTTCCAGGGGAAGATCAGCACGCCGAGGACACAGGTGGCGAGTGCGCCGGCGCGGAAGTTGATCTTGCGCGGTGCGAGGTTGGAGAAGTCGAAGGCCGGCGAGACCAGGTTGGCCGCGATATTCACAGACAGGGTCGCGACCAGCACGGTGACCAGCGCGTAGAGGAGGCCGAAGACGTTGTCGGTCTTGGCGGCCAGCTGGACCGGGTCCCAGATGGCCTGGCCGTACACGGCCTGCGAGCCCGAGGTGACCATGACCGACAGGAAGGCGAAGAGCGTCATCGTGGTCGGCAGACCGAGCGCCTGGCCCCAGGTCTGCGCCTTCTGGCTCTTGCCGTACCGGGTGAAGTCGGGGATGTTCAGCGACAGCGTGGACCAGAAGCCGATCATGCCCATGAGCGAGGGCCAGAACAGCTTCCAGAAGTCGCCGCCCCAGCCGAGCTTCGAGGGCTGGTCGAGCAGCGGGCCGAAGCCGCCCGCCTTGCTGCTCATCCACCACAGCATCGCACCGGCGCCGACGAGCACGAAGGGCGCCGCCCAGTTCTCGAAGCGGCGGATCGTCTCCATGCCCCGGTAGATGATGGCGACCTGGAGCACCCAGAAGATCGCGAACGACAGCCACATGGTCCAGGCGTAGCCGCCGACCTTCGAGGCGTTGGCCCAGCTGTCGCCGAAGAGCTTCCCGGCGAGGAAGTAGATCGCCTCGCCGCCGATCCAGGTCTGGATGCCGAACCAGCCGCAGGCCACCAACGCCCGGACGACAGCGGGCAGGTTGGCGCCGCGGACACCGAAGGAGGCGCGGGCGAAGACGGGGAAGGGTATGCCGTACTTCGGCCCGGCATGCCCGGTGAGCAGCATCGGGACCAGCACGATCAGGTTGGCCAGCGCGATGGTGAACACGGCCTGCTTCCAGTCCATGCCGACGGCTATCAGGCCGGAAGCCAGGGTCCAGGAAGCGGTGTTGTGGGCCATGCCGACCCAGAGCGCCGAGAAGTTGTACGTGGTCCAGGTGCGCTTCTCGACCGGGACCGGCAGCAGGTCCTCGTTGGCGTAGGGGCCGCTGGGCGCGGGCGTGTCGGGCGCGATCTCCACCCGGCCGTCGGTGAGCGTGACTTGAGCGACGGGCGGGCCCTCGCTGGGGACGGTCTCGGTCATGGGCAGGCCAATCAAATGAGGAGTGACGGGAGAGGCCGTGCGGGTGACGCCGTGGGGGGTTGTGCGGGTGCGGTGGTGCGGTGATCCCCTTCCCCGGACGGAGGGAAGGGGACGTATGGGGAGGGGGAGCGGTGGCCAGGGTATGGCCGGTGGTGCGGTGGGCGGCCGGAGGCCGGCCGCCCGGAGCGGAGCTGTCAGCCGTTGACGGCCGGGATGACCTTCGCCCCGTACGCGTCGATCACGGCCTCCTGCGCGTCGTGCATGTCGTACACCGCGAACTGGTCCACGCCCAGCGCGCGCAGCGCGTTCAGCTTCTCGATGTGCCGCTCGGCCGTGCCGATCAGGCAGAACCGGTCGACGATCTCGTCCGGCACGAACTTGGTGTCGGGGTTGTCGCTTCGCCCGTGGTGGGAGTAGTCGTAGCCCTCGCGCGCCTTGATGTAGTCGGTGAGTTCCTCGGGCACGGCGGCGGAGTGCTCGCCGTACTTGGAGACCAGGTCGGCCACGTGGTTGCCGACCATGCCGCCGAACCAGCGGCACTGCTCACGCGCGTGGGCGAGGGCCTCCGGCGAGTCGTCCTCGGTGATGTACGCGGGCGCGGCCACGCAGATCTTCACCTCGGAGGGGTCGCGCCCCGCCTCGACGGCCGCGTCCTTCACGGCCTTGACCATGTACTCGGTGAGATAGAGGTCGGCGAGCTGGAGGATGAACCCGTCGGCCTCCTCGCCGGTCATCTTCAGGGCCTTGGGACCGTACGCGGCCATCCAGACCGGGAGTTCGGCACCGGGCTTGACCCAGGGGAACTTGACGACGGTGCCGCCGAGGTCGGCCTCCTCACCCCGGCCGAGGGCACGGATGACCTTCATCGCGCCGCTGATCCGGGCGAGCGTGTTGGGTTTGCGGCCGGCGACACGCATCGCCGAGTCGCCGCGCCCGATGCCGCACACCGTGCGGTTGCCGTACATGTCGTTGAGCGTCGCGAAGGTGGAGGCGGTGACCTCCCAGGTGCGGGTGCCCGGGTTGGTGACCATCGGCCCGACCGTCAACTTCTGGGTGTTCGCAAGGATCTGACTGTAGATCACAAAGGGTTCCTGCCACAGCACGGCCGAATCGAAGGTCCAGCCGTACGTGAAGCCGTTGCCCTCGGCGCGTTTCATCAGGTCGATGACGCGGGAGGCCGGGGGGTCGGTCTGCAGGACGAGTCCGAAGTCCATGGCGCCACTCCTAGTCGCTCAGAGAAGGTACTGACAGGTGGAGCGGGGGGTGTAGACGCCGTGACCGGCGCGTCCGGTGAACTCCCGCTCGGTGATGACCGGTTCGCCGCGCGAGAGCACGGTCTCGACCTGCCCGGTGACGCGCTTGCCCTCGTACGCCGAGTAGTCGACGTTCATGTGGTGGGTCTCGACCGACATGACCTGCTCGGCGCGCGGGTCGTAGATGACGATGTCGGCGTCGGCGCCCGGCGCGATGGTGCCCTTCTTCGGGTACAGGCCGAACATCCGGGCCGGGGTGGCGCAGGCGATCTCGATCCAGCGGCGGCGCGAGATGTGCCCGTCGACGACGGCCTGGTGGAGCAGGTCCATGCGGTTCTCGACGCCCGGAAGGCCGTTGGGGATCTTCGAGAAGTCGCCCCGGCCGAGCTCCTTCTGGCCCACGAAGCAGAAGGGGCAGTGGTCCGTCGACACGACCTGGAGGTCGTTGGTGCGCAGGCCCCGCCACAGGGCGGCCTGATGCTCCTTGGGCCGAAGGGGCGTGCTGCACACGTACTTCGAGCCCTCGAAGTCCGGTTCCGCGAGGTTGTCGGTCGACAGGAACAGGTACTGCGGGCAGGTCTCGCCGAAGACGTTCAGGCCCTCGTCACGCGCTCGGGCGATCTCGGTGACCGCCTCCTGCGCCGAGACGTGCACGACGTACAGCGGAGCGCCCGCGACCTGGGCGAGCTTGATGGCGCGGTGGGTGGCCTCGGCCTCCAGGAGCGCCTTGCGGACTTCCCCGTGGTAGCGCGGGTCGGTCTCGCCGCGCGCCAGTGCCTGTTCCACGAGGACGTCGATCGCGATGCCGTTCTCCGCGTGCATCATGATCAGGCCGCCGTTCTCGGCGGAGCGCTGCATGGCGCGCAGGATCTGGCCGTCGTCGCTGTAGAAGACGCCGGGGTAGGCCATGAACTGCTTGAAGGAGGTGACGCCCTCCTCGACCAGCAGGTCCATCTCCTTGAGCGTCTCCTGGTTGACGTCGGAGACGATCATGTGGAAGGCGTAGTCGATGGCGCAGTTGCCGTCGGCCTTGGCGTTCCAGGCGTCGAGGCCCTCGCGCAGCGAGTGGCCGACGCTCTGCACCGCGAAGTCGACGATGGTGGTGGTGCCGCCCCAGGCCGCGGCCCGGGTGCCCGTCTCGAAGGTGTCCGAGGCGAAGGTGCCGCCGAAGGGCAGCTCCATGTGGGTGTGGGCGTCGACGCCGCCCGGGATGACGTACTTGCCGGTGGCGTCGATGGTCTTCTCGGCCGTCCACGACTCGGCCGCCGGGGTGCCGGTCGCGGCGAGGGCGACGACCCGGCCGTCCTCGATCAGGACGTCGGCGTGGATCTCGTCGGACGCGGTGATGACGAGGCCATTACGGATGACGGTACGGCTGCTCATGCTCCCTCTCTCTCCTGCCGTGCGCTGAAAACTGCGGGTCACTCGTAGCTGGTCGCGCCCAAGCGGCAAAGCCGCCCGATGCCACGGCCCCGCGCCCCTTTCGGGGGGCGCGGGAAACCCGGCGGACTCCAGGGCCCCGCCGGGCTACGGCGCGGTCAGCGGCTCGTACGCGTCGGGACGGCGGTCCCGGTAGAACTGCCAGCGGTCGCGCACCTCGCGCAGCTTGGCCATGTCGAGGTCGCGGACGACCAGTTCGGTCTCCTTGTCGCTGGCCACCTCCCCGACGAACTGGGCCTCCGGGTCGACGAAGTACGACGTTCCGTAGAAGTCGTTGTCGCCCAGCTCCTCCACGCCCACGCGGTTGATGGCGCCCACGAAGTACTCGTTGGCGACGGCCGCCGCCGGCTGCTCCAGCTGCCAGATGTAGGAGGACAGTCCGCGCGAGGTGGCCGACGGGTTGAACACGATCTCGGCGCCCGCGAGGCCCAGCGCACGCCAGCCCTCCGGGAAGTGCCGGTCGTAGCAGATGTAGACGCCGATCCTGCCGACGGCGGTGTCGAAGACCGGCCAGCCGGCGTTGCCGGGACGGAAGTAGAACTTCTCCCAGAAGCCCTCGACCTGCGGGATGTGGTGCTTGCGGTACTTGCCGAGGTACGAGCCGTCCGCGTCGATCACGGCGGCCGTGTTGTAGAGGACGCCGGGCTGCTCCTCCTCGTACATCGGCAGGACGAGGACGATGCCCAGTTCCTTGGCCAGCGCCTGGAAGCGCCGGACGATCGGGCCTTCGGGGATCTGCTCGGCGTACTCGTAGAACGCCTTGTCCTGGACCTGGCAGAAGTAGGGCCCGTAGAAGAGCTCCTGGAAGCACATCACCTGCGCGCCCTGTGCGGCCGCGTCGCGGGCCGCCTGCTCGTGGACCTGGATCATCGACTCCTTGTCGCCGGTCCAGGCAGTCTGGAAGACGGCGGCGCGGATCACTCTGCTCATCGGGACCTCCGGTCGCTCGGTGTGCGAGGAGCCTAGGAAGCCCTGAGGGATGGTTTGAGTTGCACCGTGTCACGTCTGAGACGCTGTGCCGTTCCACGGTGTCACCCCCGCGTTGTCCCATGTTTCACCTGAGCCGTCCCGTGTTTCACCGTTGTTGCGCGTCGTGTGCGAGCAGTGCGATGTGTACGGAGGCGGCCTGCTCGAAGTCGTCGAGGTCGACGCCGAGCCGGGCCTCGATGGCCTCCAGCCGGCGGTAGAGCGCGGGCCTGCTGACGTGGTGGAGCTGCGCGGTGCGGGACTTGTTGCGACCGGTCGCGAGGTAGGTCCGCAGCACGGGCAGCAGCTCCGACTCGGCATCGGCCCCGCACAGCAGCCCGTCCAACTCCCGCTCGGCGAAGGACTGGACGTTCGGGTCGTCGCGCAACAGCCGTATGAGGCCCCGCAGATGGACGTCACGCAGTCGTACGAGCACCGGCTGGTCCTGGTCGGCGGGTGCGTCGGCGGCGGCCTCGGCGACGTGCAGGGCCTCGCGCAGGCCGCCGGGGACGTCGTCCCAGGCGGTACGGGGCGCGGCCGCCGCCACGGTCGTACGGATGCCGGTCTCATGGCGCAGTCGCAGCGCGAAGTGGGCGGCCAGCGCCTCCGCGTCCAGATCGCGGGCGAGGCTGAGCAGCACGGCGGTGGCCCCGTCGGCGAGCTCGGCGACCAGTCCGGGCAGCCCCAGCAGACGTAGCACGCGATCGAGTTGGCTCGGTTCGCCGTCCCGCACCACCAGCGGCACGAAGGCCCGCCGGTTGACGGGCAGCCCGGCCGCCCTGGCCCTCGGAAGCAGCTGCCGCGCGGGTACGACCCCGCTCACCAGGTCCGTCAGCAGGCTCTGCGCGGACTCCTCCTCCCAGGTGTGCACGGAGCCACCCAGCATCCGGTGCAGGACCAGGGCCTCGGCGGCACGGTCGGCGAGCAGCCGCCCGGTGGCGGCATCGCCCCGGTAGCCGCACAGCACGATGCGGCCCCATCTCTCGCCGCGCCCGCCCAGCTCGGCGCGGATCCAGCCGTCGCCCTCGCTGCCGCCTGCCTGCCGGGCGATGCGCTCCCAGTCCCGCAGCACGTCGTCAACCGCGGACCGCTCCCCCGCCGTGGCGAGGACGCGGTGGGCGAGGTTGGTGACGACGACCGGGCACGCGGCGTGCACGGCGATCTCGTCGAGCATCCGTTGCAGGGGCGCGCCCGTGGTGATGAGCCCGGTGAGCGCGGTCCGTACCGCCTCCGAGAGGCTCACGGCCGCGAACTTGCTGCGGACGAGCCGGGACTGGACCTCCTCCGTCAGCTCGGCGAACGGGAAGGGCCGGTGGAGCACCACCATGGGCAGTCCGCAGCGCTCGGCGGCCCGGCGCATCACGTCCGGCGGGGTCGGGAAGGCCCGGCCGAGTCCGAGGACGACGGCCGCGGCCTCCGCGCGGTGCAGCGAACGGATGTACTCGGCCTGCGCGTCCGGGTCGCCCGCGAGCAGCACCCCGGTGGTGAGCACCATTTCCCCGCCGCTGAGCATCACGCCCACGTCGGCGGCCTCGGCGACGTGCACCCAGCGCACTGACCGGTCGAGGTGGCCCGCGCCGGCCACCACCTCGGGCTCTCCGGCGAGCACCCGGTCCAGGGCGAGGACCTGGCGTACCGACAGGGCGGGTTCCAAGGCGGTGGCGGTGGTCATGGCACGTTCCCTTGCTCAGTACTTCTTACTGGATACACCTCAGCGCGTGCTCGAGAATCGCCGCGCCCTCCTCCGCCTCCGCGACGGTGAGGGAGAGCGGCGGTGCGATGCGCAGCACGCTGGTGTTGTGACCGCCGCCCTTGCCGATCAACAGGCCGTCCTGGCGGGCCGCTTCGAGCACGGCCGCGGCACCTTCGGGGTACGCCTCGTCGGTACCGGGCTTGACCAGCTCGACGCCGATCATCAGCCCGCGCCCGCGCACCTCCCGTACGTGGTCGAGCGGCACGGAGATCGCCCGCAGCCGCTCGCCGAGCAGACCGCCGACGCGCCGGGCGTTGCCCTGAAGGTCGTGTTCGAGGAGGTACGTGAGGTTCGCCAGGCCCGCCGCCATCGTGATCGGCGAGCCGCCGAAGGTCGAGATGGAGTTGGAGTCGAGGCAGTTCATGATCTCGGCGCGCGCGACGACGCCGCCGATGGACATGCCGTTGCCGATGCCCTTGGCGAAGGTGAGCATGTCCGGCGGGCCCGCTGCGGCGTGCGCCTGCCAGCCCCAGAAGTGCTCGCCGGTGCGGCCCCAGCCGGTCTGCACCTCGTCGGCGATCCAGAGGATGCCGTGCTGGTCCAGGACCTCGCGGAAGGCCGCGTACAGGCCGTCGGGCGGCGCGGTGAAGCCGCCGACGCCCTGGATGGGTTCGGCGATGAGGGCGGCGGGCGGGCGGACGTGGCCGAGCAGGTCCTTCAGGTCGTCGACGCAGGCCGCGATGAACTCGGCGTCGTCGAGATCGGCGTACGGGCCGCGGGTGCGGACGCCGCCGTGGACGTAGAGCGTCTGGAGCGGCGAGAGGGAGGTCGGCGACCAGCCCTTGTTGCCGGTGATGCCGACCGCGCTGAAGGAGCGGCCGTGGTAGCTGTTGCGCATCGCCAGGATCTGGTTGCTCTGCCGGTGGGCGGTGGCGAGCAGCAGGGCCGTGTCGTTGGCCTCGGTGCCGGAGGTGGTGAAGAAGACGCGGGCGTCGGGGATGCCGGACAGCTGGGCGATCCGCTCGGCGAGTTCGACCATCGGCCGGTTGAGGTAGAGCGTGGAGGTGTGGATGATCCGCCCGGCCTGCTCGCTGACGGCCTTCGTCACCTCGGGCAGGGCGTGCGCGGTCATCGTCGTCAGGATGCCGCCGAAGAAGTCGAGGTACTTGTTGCCCTGGGCGTCCCAGACGTGGCGGCCCTCGCCGTGGGTGATCTCGATCGGGTCCTCGTAGTAGAGGGCCAGCCAGTCGGGCAGGACGGCCTTGTGGCGTGCGTACAGGTCGCTCACGGCTGCACCAGCCCCTCGTAGGCGTCGGGCCGCCGGTCGCGGTAGAACGCCCACTGCTGGCGGACCTCCTCGATCAGGTCGAAGTCGAGGTCGCGGACGATCAGCTCCTCGGTCTTGTCACTGGCCGTCTCCCCCACGAACTGTCCGCGCGGGTCGACGAAGTACGAGGTCCCGTAGAAGTCGTTGTCGCCGTATTCCTCCTGCCCGACCCGGTTGATCGCGGCGATGAAGTACTCGTTGGCGACGGCCGCGGCGGGCTGCTCCAGCTGCCAGAGGTAGGCGGAGAGGCCGCGGGAGGTCGCGGAGGGGTTGTAGACGAGCTGGGCGCCGTTCAGGCCG
Source organism: Streptomyces sp. NPDC058086 (assembly GCF_042885015.1). Classification (NCBI taxonomy): domain Bacteria; kingdom Bacillati; phylum Actinomycetota; class Actinomycetes; order Kitasatosporales; family Streptomycetaceae; genus Streptomyces; species Streptomyces sp. NPDC058086. Next base: position 57,881 of record NZ_JBHVST010000008.1, read on the forward strand.
AGCTGCCGCCAGCCCTCCGGGAAGTGGCGGTCGTAGCAGATGTACACGCCGATCCTGCCGACCGCGGTGTCGAAGACCGGCCAGCCCAGGTTGCCCGGTTTGAAGTAGTACTTCTCCCAGAAGCCCTTCACCTGCGGGATGTGGTGCTTGCGGTACTTGCCGAGGTACGAGCCGTCCGCGTCGATCACGGCCGCGGTGTTGAAGTAGAAGCCGGACTGCTCGACCTCGAACACGGGCACGACGATGACCATGCCGGTCTCGCGTGCGAGCTCCTGCATACGAATGACGGTGGGCCCGTCGGGCACCGGCTCCGCCCAGCCGTAGTGCTCGGGCTCCTGGACCTGGCAGAAGTAGGGGGCGTTGAAGACTTCCTGGAATCCGATCACCTTGGCGCCCTGCCGGGCCGCCTCGCGGGCGTGCTCCTCGTGCTTGGCGACCATGGATGCGGTGTCGCCGGTCCAGGTCGCCTGGACCAGAGCGGCGCGTACGACGTTGGCCATGAGCTGCTCCTTCGACGGGACGTCAGAGAGCCTCTACGCCCGTAGACAAAGGCGGTAGAGGCTCGAAAGTAAGCCCAGCGGACAGCCTTGCCAAGACCATCGCCGTTAACCCGCTGAGTCGATCACGTTTCGCACCCCTGTGGGTGAGCGGTCGATCCGGTCCGCGGCGGCTCGGCTCGACGGGCTCAGGAATGCCTTCCCGGATCGCTCGGGCGGCGAAACCGGCCACGCTCTCGGGCCGTGCGGCCGGCCACGCTCTCGGGCCGTGCGGCCGGCCACGCTCTCGGGCCGTGCGGCCGGCCACGTTCTCAGGCCGTGAAGCCGGCCACCCTCAGCGCGTGCACCAGGTCCCAGTGGCGCTCCTCCGAGACGCCCTTGGCGGCCGCCAGCAGCAGCGGCACGAGACGTCCCGGGTCCGCCTCCGCGCTGCGGGCCGCCTCCTCCGGGGTGCGGACGCGGACGTAGGCGTCGAGCAGCGCCCGGATCTCGCGCTGCCGCCCCTGGTCGGCCAGGCTCAGCACGGCGGTCCCGATCTCGGGAGCGGGGCGGGCGACGCCCTGGCGCAGCATCTGCCTGCCGTCGGCGCTGCGGCCCGCCGCGGCGAGCGCGTCCGCGGCGCCGACCAGCCGGTCCGCGGGGAGCGAGGCGGCCTCCCACAGCAGGGTGGCCCAGTCCGCGTCGAGGCCGGCCCGGTGCAGTTCGGCGGCGAGCAGCGGGAAGCGGGCGGCGGGCCAGTGGGCGACCTCCACGAGCAGGGCGTGCGCCTCGCCGCTGCGGCCCTCGCGGCGCAGCCGGGTCAGGGTCTGGACGGTCTCGGCGGTGGCCCGCCGCGCGTCCTCGTCCGGCGCCTCGGTCCGCGCCGGCGCCGGCGCCTCGGCGGCACCCGCGAAACGGGCTCCACGGGGGGTACGGCCGCTCGGCGCGGCCGGGGCGGACACGGGCGGCACCGCGGTCTGCGGGGCGGCCACAGGGGCAGCCTCGGCCTCCATCATCCCGGCGAAGCGGGCGCTGCCGCGGGGGCGCCGCTTGGAGCGCTGTTTGGGGAGGGGGGCGGCACTCGGGGTGGGGGCGGAACCCGGGCTCGGGGTGGTACCCGGGCTGGGGGTGGTACGGGCACTGGTGCCGGGAGTACCGGAACCGGCACTGGTACCGGCCTGGTCGTACGGGCCGGTACGGGCTGCCGCCGAATCGCTACGGGCCGAACGGGCGGCCGCCGGATCGTACGGCCCGGAACCGGGGGTCGCCGGGTCGCGCGGCGCCACGGGAGCCGGGGCGGGGGCGGAGTGGTCGGTCGCCGCCGGGTCCGCGAAGCGCGGGCCGGACCGCTCCGGGATCGCCGGGCGGCGCTGGGCCGTCGGCTCCCCCACCCGGACGACATCCCCGCCCGCGCCCCCCGAAAAGTCGAACGCGCCCGATACGTGGGTACGCAGGGCGCGGCGGTCCAGGTTCTCCATCCGGTGGCGGAGTTCGACGCATCGGGCGGTGGCCCGTTCGTGGTCGTCGTGGGCCCAGGCGAGGTCGAGCCGGACGGTGTCGGCCTCCTCCTGGGTGGTGGCCGCGTGGAACTCCCGGCTCAGTTCGGCCTGGCGCTCCGCGGCGTAGCGCTGTTCGCGGAGCATGACGTCGAGACGGTCGCCGAGGGCGTCCCGGCCGCCGGGCCGGCCGTCGTAGGAGGCGAGGGAGGCGCCGTGCAGGGAACGGGCGCGCTGGGCCTCCTGGGCCGCGACCTGGGGACCCTGCTCCGCGGCGAGGTCCTGAAGGAGCGCCTCCACGACATCCCACGGAGGCACTTCCCAGCCGTCCAGGCAGGCCCGCATGCCGTCGGGGTCGCGCTGCCAGAACACTGCGCACCAGCCGACGTCCTGATCGAGCCGTTTCATCAGCCCGCTCAGGTAACTCGCGAACTCCCGTACTTGACCCGGGAGTTGTTCTACAGCCATCACACGACTCCCCGCCCGACTGGAGTACTCCGGTCCGGTAGGAAACACCCTTCGTGTTACGGGACGGCTACGGGGAGTTTTCGGACTGGGCGCAGAGTCCTGTGATCAATGTCGTCCATGGACAGTCCGAGCGCCCGCGCCAGCGCCGCCACGGTGAAGAAGGCGGGGGTGGGGGCCCGTCCGGTCTCGATCTTGCGCAGGGTCTCGGCCGAGATCCCGGCGGTCGCCGCGACCTCCACCATGCTGCGGCCACCGCGGGCCTCGCGCAGCAACTGCCCGAGCCGCTCGCCGCGTTCGCGCTCTTCGGGGGTCAGGGGGTTACGCACCATGGCCCCATTCTAATACCGGTATAGTAATTGGCATGGTGGAACTCAAGACGGACACGTCGATCGACGAGATGTACGAGGCGGGGCAGGTCGTGGGCCGGGCGCTCACGGCGGTGCGCGAGGCGGCGGGCGTGGGGGTCTCGTTGCTGGAGCTGGACGAGGTCGCCCACCAGGTACTGCGTGAGGCGGGCGCCGGCTCCCCCTTCCTCGGCTACCGGCCCTCGTTCGCGCCCACCCCCTTCCCGGCGGTCATCTGCGCCTCGGTGAACGACGCGATCGTGCACGGCATCCCGACCGGCTACCGGTTGCGGGACGGCGACCTGGTCTCCATCGACTTCGGGGCCGAACTGGACGGCTGGGTCGGCGACTCGGCGATCAGCTTCATCGTGGGCGAGCCGCGCGTGGCCGACGTGCGGCTCGTGGAGACCGCCGAGCGGGCCCTCGCGGCGGGCATCGAGGCAGCCGTCGTCGGCAACCGGATCGGGGACATCGCGCACGCCATCGGCACGGTGTGCCGCGCGGCGGGGTACGGCATCCCGGACGGCTTCGGAGGCCACGGCGTGGGCCACCGTATGCACGAGGACCCGCCCGTCCCGAACGAGGGCCGCCCGGGCCGCGGCCTCCCCCTCCGCCACGGCATGGTCCTCGCGATCGAGCCCATGCTCATCGGCGGCGGCACCGACGGCTTCCACGCGGCCCCCGACGGCTGGACGCTGCGCACCGACGACGGCTCCCGCGCGGCCCACACGGAACACACGGTAGCCATCACCCACGCGGGCCCACGCATCCTGACGGCTCGCTGATCCCCACCGGTGCGCTGACGTCGACGGGCGCGAGGGCGCCGCTCGCTACGACGCCGGTCGCACCACCATCGCCGAGCCGCCACCGCGCCGTACCTTCTCGGCCGCTGCCAGCCACTGGCCGCCCGGGAGGCGCTGGACGCCCGTCGCCGCGCCGATCTCGGGGTTGAGCTTGAACGAGTGCCCGAGGGATTCGAGCCGGGTCCGCAGGGCGCTGTCGTACAGGCCGGGTTCGAGTTCGGTCTGGGCCGCGTTGCGCTGGCTGGCGCGCGGTGCGGCGATGGCGTCCACCAGCGGCAGACCCCGGTCCAGGAACTCCGTCAGGGTCTGCAGGACGGTGGTGATGATGGTCGCGCCACCGGGCGAGCCGAGCGCCACCACGGGCTGGTTGTGCCGGTCCAGAACGATCGTCGGGGAGATCGACGAACGCGGGCGCTTGCCGGGGCCGGGCAGGTTCGGGTCGTGGACGGCCGGGTTGGCCGGGGTGAAGGAGAAGTCGGTCAGCTCGTTGTTGAGGAGGAATCCGCGCCCCGGGACGGTGATCCCGCTGCCGCCGGTCTGCTCGATGGTGAGGGTGTAGGAGACGACGTTGCCCCACTTGTCGGCCACTGTGAGGTGGGTGGTGTTCTCGCCCTCGTACGTCGTCGGGGCGGCCCTGCCGCCGGTGGAGCAGGCCGCAGGGTGGCGCGGGTCGCCCGGTGCGAGCGGGCTCGTCAGGACCGCGTCGTCCTTGATCAGGCAGGCGCGCGAGTCGGCGTACTTCTGCGAGAGGAGTTCCTTCGTGGGGACGTCCTCGAAGGCGGGATCGCCCACCCAGCGCCCCCGGTCCGCGAACGCGATCCGGCTGGCCTCGATGTAGTGGTGCAGGTACTGGACCTCGCTCGCCTTCGAAAGGTCCGTCTTCTCAAGGATGTTGAGGGCCTCGCCGACCGTGGTGCCACCGGAGGAGGAGGGGGCGATCGAGTAGACCTTCAGTCCGCGGTACGACGTCTGCGTCGGCGCCTGTCGCTTCGCCAGGTAGGCCGCCAGGTCCTTCGACGACAGCTTGCCCGGGCGGGCGTTGTAGCCCGAACCCGGTTCCACCGGGGGCTTGTTCACGGTGGCGACGATGTCCTTGCCCAGGTCGCCGTGGTAGATCGCGCCGACGCCTTTCTTGCCCAACTCCTCGTACGTGCCGGCGAGATCGGGGTTGGTGAAGGTCGATCCGACCACGGGGAGCGAGCCGCCGGGCAGGAACAGCTTCGCGGTGTCGGGGAAGTTCTTGAAGCGGGCCTGGTTGGACTCGGTCTGCGAGCGGAAGGTCGCGTCGACCGTGAACCCGTCGCGTGCGATCCGCTCGGCAGGCTTCAGTACGCTCCCGAGCCGCTTGCTGCCCCAGCTGTCCAGCGCCGTCTGCCAGGTGGCGGGCGTACCCGGTGTACCCACGCTCAGCCCGCTGGTGACGGCGTCCGCGAAGGCGAGCGGCCGGCCGTTCTCCAGGAAGAGCCCCGAGTCGGCGGTCAGCGGCGCGGTCTCACGGCCGTCGATCGTATGCACCGTACGGGACTTGGCGTCGTAGTAGACGAAGTAGCCGCCCCCGCCGACGCCGGAGGAGTACGGCTCGGTGACGCCGAGGGCCGCCGCGGTCGCGACCGCCGCGTCCACCGCGTTGCCGCCCTTCTTCAGGACCTCGATCCCGGCGGCGGAGGCGTCGGCGTCGACACTGGCCACGGCACCGCCGTAGCCGACGGCGACCGGCACCTTCGCCGGGGTCGTACCGGAGGAAGCCGCCCCGGCGGTGGGTGGCGCCACCGCGCCGACCGACACCACCGCGGCCGAAACCGCCAAGACCGCCAGATTCCGCGCAACAGGGCGACGCATCCGTACCTCCAGTCAACAGCCGTCCGCGCAGCGTAACTTCACCGCGCCCCTCCCGTCAGGACCCCCTCGAACACCGGTCCGCACTCCCGATACCATGCGCGCCCATGAATGACGACGTGCGCAACATCGTCCTCGGCGTGGTCGCCGCCGCCATCAGCGCCGCGCTCGGCTGGCTCGCCCGGACCTACCTCTGGAAGCGCAGACTCCGGCGCAAGCAGGCGTTCTTCGGGCTGCCCGACAACTCCGAGTCGCTCCTGGTGGTGAACCGCGAGGCGGGCGGCCCGGAGCTCACGGTGATGCGCTTCGACGTGTTCGCACTGCTCGAACTCGCCGCGCTGATCAAGGACTGCGGCGCGCACGCCCAGGTCGTCGCGCACGACGCCGCGCAGCAGGGGTTCGGGGAGCGGACCGAGTTCTGCGTGGGCGGGCCGGCGTCGAATCGCCGCATGGCCGCGCACCTTCACAGCCTGCTCCCGGGCATCCAGGTCAACACCGACGCCGAACCGGGCCCGGACCGCGGCGCCTTCCAGATCGGCAGCGAGCGCTACCTCCTGGAGTCGGGGAAGGGCGAGTACGTGATCCTCGCCCGGCTGATCGCGGGACAGGAGCGCGGGACGCGGCCCGTCTTCCTCTTCTGCGGGCAGCGCGCGATCACCAACCAGGCGGCGACCCGCTATCTCGCCCGCAACCACGAACGGCTGGCACGCAAGCACGGCGGCAACTCCTTCGTACTACTGCTGAAGGTGGTGAACTCGCACGCGTACGGGCCCGATGTCGTCGAGCTTGTCGCGGACGTGACCCGGGCCGCCCAGACCCCGCTGCCCACACCCGCGCCGGCCCGCAACTCCCACCGCGCATCGTAGATTTCACGGCCATCCAACAATCTTTACCCGTGCGTAACTTACCGACGGGTTACTTCCGGTAAGGCAGCGAGGTTACCGTCGGGTCACATTCTACTGACACGAGTGAGGAGTGGCCCGTGGGACACCATCGTCATGCCCTGCGCACGTCCGCCGTCGGTGCCGTATCCGCGGCCCTGATCGCCGGTACCGCCCTCGGGCTCGCCCCCACCGCCCAGGCCGCCTCCGCCGGCGTCCGCTTCGTCGACATCACCGGAGACGGCGGCACGGTCCTCAAGGCCAATGTCGTCACCCCCGCGGGCGCCGACGGCAGCCGCAGGTACCCGCTCCTCGTCATGCCGACGAGCTGGGGCCTGCCCCAGGTCGAGTACCTCGCACAGGCCCAGAAGCTCGCCGACTCCGGCTATGTGGTGCTCACGTACAACGTGCGCGGCTTCTGGCAGTCCGGCGGCGAGATAGAAGTGGCGGGACCGCCCGACGTGGCCGACGCCTCCAAGGTGATCGACTGGGCACTGGCGAACACCCCGGCCGACGCCCAGAAGGTCGGCATGGCGGGCGTCTCGTACGGCGCCGGGATCAGTCTGCTCGCCGCCGCGCACGACAAGAGGATCAAGGCGGTCTCCGCCATGAGCGGCTGGGCCGACCTCATCGACTCGATCTACTCGGGCCGCACCCAGCACTCCCAGGCCACCGCCCTGCTCGGTGTCGCGGGGAGTATCACCGGGCGCCCGAGCGCCGAACTCCAGCAGACGCTCAAGGACTTCTTCGCCTCGAACCTGTCGAAGGAGCAGGAGATGATCGCCTGGGGGAAGAAACGTTCCCCCGAGACCTACGTCGACCAGCTCAACAAGAACGGCGCGGCCGTCTTCATGGCCAACGGCTGGGGCGACACGATCTTCCCACCCAACCAGTACGCCAAGTTCTACGAGGAGCTGACCGGCCCCAAGCGTCTGGAGTTCCGCCCCGGCGACCACGCCACCGCCGAGATCACCGGTCTGTTCGGGCTCCCCAACGACGTGTGGACGGACACCGGCCGCTGGTTCGACCACTACCTCAGGGGCGTCGACAACGGCATCGACCGTGAGCAGCCCGTCCAGCTCAAGCCCCGCACCACCGGCGCCTACGAGGGCTACCCGGACTGGAAGTCGGTCGGCGCGACCAGGAAGAAGATCGCCCTCGCGGGCACCACCACGATCCACACCAACGTCGACTCGGGCGCGGACGGCGGGATCATCTTCCTCTCCAGCATCCTCGACCAGATCGCCCAGGTGCCCCCGATGGCGTCGATCCCGCTGCTGCCGCGCCGCTGGGCGGCCGTCTGGCAGTCGGAGAAGTACGCGAGCGTCCAGCAAGTGCGAGGAACCACCACGCTGCACACCACGCTCACTCCGACCAAGGAGAGCGGCACCCTCGTCGCCTACCTCTACGACGTGGGCCCGCTCGGCCTCGGCAAGCTGGTCAGCAACGCGCCGTACACCTTCCACGGGCAGACGCCCGGAGAGCCGTTCGGCGTCGACCTGGAGCTGTACTCCACGGCCTACGACGTCCCGGCAGGGCATCGGCTCGCCCTGGTCGTCGACACGGTCGACCCGCTCTACATCGAGCACAACCCGTCCGGCGCGCAGCTGACCTTCTCCTCACCGGCGAACGACCCGTCCTACGTGTCCGTTCCCCTGCGCGAGCAGTGATCTCCGGCTGCTGGCGCCGGTCGGGTCTGGCCCTGTGAGCTGCTGCTCCCCCTACGGTCGCGGGGCTGTGGGGGGACCCCCACCCGGCAGCAGCGTCCCTGGTTCGGCCGGTGCCACATGCACGGCCTCGGTCTTGGGACTGCGCTGCTCCCGCCGGGACACCCACTGGGCGAACCAGGAGAGCAGCATGCACATCCCGATGTAGATCGGCGAGATCACCATCACCACGGGGATGAACGGCAAATCGTAGTCGAGGTTCGAGGCGATCAGTTTCCCGGCGTGGAGAAACTCCTCGTAGGTGATGAGATATCCGAGCGAGGTGTCCTTAAGGGCCACCACGAGTTGGCTGATGATGGCGGGCAGCATGGCCCGCACGGCCTGCGGGACGAGGACGTACGTCATGACCTGGGTCTTGCGCATGCCGAGCGCGAACGCGGCCTCCCGCTGGCCGCGTTCGACGGAGTTGACGCCGGAGCGGAAGACCTCGGCGAGCACCGAGCCGTTGTAGAGGGTCAGCCCCGCGACCAGCGCGGGCAGCGGCTGCACCTTCAGCGCCACGAAGATGAAGAAGATCATCACCAGTACGGGCATGGCGCGGAAGAACTCGACGACCAGCGCGGAGACCCAGCGCACCGGACGGTGGTCGGACAGGCGTCCTGTCGCGAGCACGGTGCCCAGCGCCAGCGAGAGCACCGCGGCCATCGCGAAGGCCTTCAGCGTGTTGCCCAGTCCCCGCAGCAGCAGTTCCTGGATGCCCTTGTACTCGAACGGCATCCACTTCGTGTACGTGAACTGGTCGGTGTCGAAGAGGAGATAGAGGATCCAGCCGACCAGGGCGAGGATCAGGGCGGTGGACACGGCGGCGTAGAGCCGGTGCCGTTGGCGGGTCCTGGGTCCGGGAACGTCGTACAGGGCGGTGGATTCGGGGGCGGTGGTGGTCATCGGGCGACTCCCCAGCGCTGTTCGAGGTAGTTGAAGATCGCGCTGATGGTGAGGGTGATGATCAGATAGCCGACGGCGATCCAGATGAAGGTCCAGACGATGTTGTAGCCGAGCTCGCTCAGCGTCTTGTAGGTCCCGAGCAGTTCGTTGACGCTGAACGCCCCGGCGATCGCCGAGTTCTTGGCGAGGGCGATGAGCGTCGAGCCGATGGGCGGGATCACGGACCGGAACGCCTGTGGCAGGACGACCACGGACAGCGTCTGGCTGAAGGTCATGCCGAGGCTGCGGGCGGCCTCGCCCTGTCCCTTGGGCACGGTGTTGATGCCCGAGCGCAGCGCCTCGCAGATGAACGCGGAGGTGTAGCAGCCGAGCGCCAGGACCGCGAACACCTTGAAGGGCAGCACGAGTCCGAACCGGGGCAGCCCGAGCAGCACGGCGAAGAACAGCAGGGTGAGCGGGGTGTTGCGCAGCACGGTCACCCACACCGTGCCGAAGGCCCGCAGGGAGCCGACCGGCGCGACCCGGAACGACGCCATCAGGAAGCCGAGCACGAGCGCCAGCACGCTCGCGTAGACGGTGAGTTCGACCGTGCCGAGGAATCCCTGGGCGAAGGTGTGGAAGTTGTCGATCAGTACGTTCACATCGGCCTCGCTCAGCTCGCCGGGTAGCGGTCGATGGCGGGCGGGGTGGGCGCCGGCACTCCGGAGAGCCCGAGCGTCGCCTCGTACGCCCTCTTCCAGTCACCGTTCGTCTCGCGGGCCTCCAACGCGTCGTCGAGCGCGAACCGCAGCGCGTTGTCGTCGCGCGGCACGCCGATGCCGTACGGCTCCTTCGAGAACGGCTTGCCGACGACCTTGAGTTCGTCGGGCACCTTCGCCGCGTAGCCGATCAGGATCGCGTCGTCGGTGGTGACGGCGTCGACCTGGTAGGTGAGCAGGTTGTCGACGCAGACCGAGTAGGTGTCGTAGGCGACGAGCGTCGCCTTCGGGTAGTCGGTCTGGATGCGCTGGTACGGCGTCGAACCGGCCGCCGAGCAGACGCGTTTGCCGGCGAGGTCCTGGGGGCCGTGGATGTCCTTCTCGTTCTTGCGCACGAGCAGCGACTGACCGGCCATGTAGTAGGGGCCCGCGAAGCCGACGAGCTTCTTGCGGTTGTCGTTGATGGTGTAGGTGCCGACGTAGAAGTCGATCTGGCCGTTCTGCAGGGCGGTTTCGCGGTTGGCCGAGGCGATCGTCTTGAAGCGGATGGTGCTCGGGTCGAAGCCGAGCGAGGCGGACATCATCCTGGCGATCTCGATGTCGAAGCCGGAGTAGGTGCCGCTCGCCGGGTCCTTCTGGCCCAGGTACGGCTGGTCCTCCTTGACGCCGATGTTGAGGTAGCCGCGCTTTCTGGCCCTCTCCCAGGTGGGCGAGGAGGGGAGCTCGAAGCCCTGTGCCACCTGGTAGTGGGGCAGTTTACCGGCGGCCGGTCCCTTGGTGGGCGGACTGCCTTCCTTGCCGCAGGCGGCCGTCAGCAACGCGATGCACACGAGGGCGGCCACGGCGAGGCGCGCACGTGTCGTACGGATCATGGTCGTACTCCCCCGCCTAGTGCTTGAGGATCTTGGAGAGGAAGTCCTTGGCACGGTCACTGCGCGGATTGGTGAAGAACTCCTCGGGGTTGCGGTCCTCGACGACGCGGCCGTCGGCCATGAACACGACGCGGTTGGCCGCGGAGCGTGCGAAGCCCATCTCGTGGGTGACGACGACCATGGTCATGCCGTCGCGCGCGAGCTGCTGCATGACTTCGAGGACCTCGTTGATCATCTCGGGGTCGAGTGCCGAGGTCGGCTCGTCGAACAGCAGGACCTTGGGGTCCATCGCGAGGGCGCGGGCGATGGCCACGCGCTGCTGCTGGCCGCCGGAGAGCTGCGCCGGGTATTTCGGGGCCTGGGAGGCGAGGCCCACGCGGTCCAGGAGTTCGAGGGAGCGCCGGTCGGCCTCCTCCTTCTTGCGGCCACGGACCTTGATCTGGGCCAGCGAGACATTCTGCAGGATCGTCTTGTGGGCGAAGAGGTTGAAGGACTGGAAGACCATCCCGACCTCGGCGCGGAGCCTGGCGAGCGCCTTGCCCTCGTCCGGCAACGGCTGTCCTTCGAGCCTGATGGCACCGGACTCGATGGTCTCCAGCCGGTTGATCGCCCTGCACAGGGTTGACTTGCCCGACCCCGAGGGGCCGATGATCACGACCACCTCCCCCTTGCCGACGGTGAGGTTGATGTCCTGGAGGACATGCAACTCGCCGAAGTGCTTGTTCACGTCCTGCAGTTCGATCAGAGGATCGACAGCCATGCCCTGCCCTACCCACTCTCAGCTGTGTCGCAGAAGCCGCAAACTATCCGGGCAGGGTGGCCCCCCATACGCGACACGCACTTTTCGGGCATTAGCCGTATTTATGAAGTTTCTGATTTGCGGCGTCACGGCGGGACGGGCTACCCCTCCGACACCTCGGCGTACAGCTGGGAGAGTTCGGGGGCGCCGCTGGACGCCCAGGTGTGACCGGAGGCGACGACATCGATCTCCCGGCCGGAGGCCAGCCGCACCGCCGGGTGGCCGTTGGGCCAGACCTCCCAGCGGGCGCCGGGCACCGTGCGCACGATGACCGAGCCGAGATAGAGCCCCGCGTCGTTGCCGAGCCACGGCAGGCTCTCCTCGTCGTCGCGCCAGCGCGGCAGCAGCTGGTCCAGCGCTTCCAACGAGGCGACGGAGTCGTCGAGTTCGACGCCCGCCTGATGTGCCTGCGAGCGCAGCAGCTCGCACTCGGAGAGGAGTTCGGCGACGCCCTCGGAGTCATGATCACCGTCGGAGAACACCGCGACGCCGAAGGCGGGACCGTGCTTCTTGCGCCAGGTGCCGAGGAAAGGGATGTTCATACGCCCAGCGTGACATTCACACTCCGGGTCGCACCACAGGCGCGCCCCGGGGCACTCACACGTCGAGGTCCACCACGACGGGCGCGTGGTCCGACGCGCCCTTGCCCTTGCGCTCCTCGCGGTCCACATAGGAGTCGGTGACCGCCTTGGCGAACGGCTCGTTGCCGTAGACCAGGTCGATGCGCATGCCTCGGTTCTTGGGGAAGCCGAGCTGGCGGTAGTCCCAGTACGTGAACGGGTGGTCGTACTTCAGGGGCCGCGGGACCACGTCCGACAGGCCCGACTCGCGCAGCGCTGCGAGGGCGGCCCGCTCGGCCGGGGTGACGTGGGTGGCCCCCTCGAAGAGGGAGATGTCCCAGACGTCGTCGTCCGTCGGCGCCACGTTGTAGTCACCCAGCACGGCGAAGGGGCGGCTGCCCGCCGCGTCGCCCGCGACCGCGGCCTTGAGGGCCTCGAACCACTGGATCTTGTAGGCGTAGTGGGGGTGGTCCACCTCGCGTCCGTTCGGCACGTACACCGACCAGACGCGGAGCGGGCCGCAGGTCGCGGAGACGGCCCGGGGCTCCTCGACGCCCTCGTAACCGGGGTCGCCGGGCAGTCCCTTGACCACGTCCTCCAGGCCGACGCGGGAGAGCACCGCCACGCCGTTCCACCGCCCGGTCGCGTGCACCGCCGCCTCGTAGCCCAGCTCACGCAGCTCGTCGACGGGGAACTGTTCGGCGGCGACCTTGGCCTCCTGGAGGCACAGCACGTCCGTGCCGCTGCTCTCCAGCCAGGCCAGCAGCCTCGGGAGGCGAGCGGTGATCGAGTTCACGTTCCAGGTCGCGATGCGCATGCCTCACAACCTACCGGGCGGGTACGACAACGGGTCTCCGCGCCCGCCCGGCGCCCCCGCCTGCGGGTGCTCAGACCTCCGCCGACGCCCCCGGCGTGAGCCGCAGGTGCTCGGAGCCGCCCAGGGAGCCGATCTGGTGGTCGTAGATCGGGCGCGCGAGGTCCGTCAGGAGCGCGTCGTGGATGTCGTACGCGCGCTGCGGCTTCACCTCGCGGACGTAGTCGATGACCTCGGCGATCTTGTTCCACGGGGCCATGACCGGGAGCATCAGCGTCTCGACCGCCTGCTCGGGGACGGTGAGGGCGTCGCCCGGGTGGAAGACGCGGCCGCCGTCGATGAGATAGCCGACGTTCGTGATACGCGGGATGTCCGGGTGGATCACGGCGTGCAGTTCGCCGTGCACCTGGACGTCGAAGCCCGCGGCGCTGAACGTGTCGCCGTGACCGACGGTGTGGACACGGCCCGGGAAGGCCGCGGAGATCTTCTCCGCGACCGACTTCAGGGTCCAGATCTCGGCCGCCGGGTTGGACTCCAGGCCGGCCCGCAGCCGGTCCTCGTTGAAGTGGTCGAGGTGCTCGTGCGTGACCAGGATCGCTTCCGCGCCGATGGCCGCGTCCTCCTCGGTGAAGGTCCCCGGGTCGATGACGAGCGCACGCCCGTCCTTCTCGAGACGGATGCAGGCATGCGACTTCTTCGTGAGCTTCATGGGTCCATCCTCCCCCTCCCGGTGCCAGGGAGGGCTGCCGAGACAGGTGCTCCCACTACCAGGCTCAAGATCACTCCTGGGGGGTGGTCTCCTCCCGGATGACCTGCTGCGCCACCTTGAAGGCGCTGTTGGCGGCCGGGACACCGCAGTAGACGGCCGCCTGGAGGAGCACCTCCTTGATCTCGTCCGGGGTGAGGCCGTTACGGAGAGCGGCGCGGGTGTGGAAGGCCAGCTCGTCGAGGTGACCGCCCGCCACCAGCGCGGTGAGCGTGACACAGCTGCGCGAACGCCGGTCGAGGCCCGGCCGGTCCCAGATCTCGCCCCACGCGTAGCGCGTGATGAACTCCTGGAAGTCCCCGGAGAACTCGTCCGCCAAGGCCAGCGCCCGGTCCACATGCGCGTCGCCCAGCACCTCGCGGCGCACCTTGATCCCGGCGTCGTAGGGGTCGGGCCTGCCCAGGCCCGCGGGCTGTACGACGGCCGGGGCGATCTCGGCGACGGGGCCGACCGGCGGGGGTGCCGCGAGCGCCGGCTTGACCGGCGCCGCCGGGATGGCCATCTGGCCTGTGGTCGAGTCGTAGGCGGGCTGCCAGGCGGTGGAGAAGTGCCGTACCAGCAGGTCGGTGACCGCGGCCGGCTGCTCCACGGGGACCAGGTGCGAGGCGCCGGGTACGACGGCGAGGCGGGCGTCCGGTATCCCGGCGACCAGCGTGCGGGCCTCGGCGGGTCCTGTGACCTGGTCGTCGGAGCCGACGAGGACGAGGGTGGGGACGCCGATGCGGCCCAGTTCGGCGCGTACGTCGAACGCGGCGAGCGCCTCGCAGGCGGCGATGTAGCAGCCGGGGTCGGTGGTGCGCACCATCTGCACGGCCCACTCGGTGATCGCGGGCTGCGCGGCGGCGAAGCCGGTCGTGAACCAGCGCTCGGGCGAGGATCGCGCGATCGGGTCGAGCCCGTTGCTTCGCACGATCACCCCGCGCTGCCGGAACTCGTCGGCCGAACCGAAGCGGGGCGAGGCGGCGATCACGGCGAGCGAGGCGATCCGCTCCGGGTGACGCAGGGCCAGCTCGATGCCGATGGCCCCGCTGAACGCGCAGCCCGCGTAACCGAAGCGCTGCACGCCGAGCCCGTCGAGGGTGGCGAGCAGCCGCCCCGCGAGTTCGGTGACGGAACCCGCCGGGTAGGCGGGGGCGCCGCCGTGGCCCGGCAGGTCGAACCGGAAGATCCGCCAGTTCTTGGACAGCTCCGGTATCTGCCGGTCCCACATGTGCCAGGTGGTTCCCAGCGAGGGGCCCAGAATCAGGACAGGAGCGTCTTCTGGCCCGTCAAAGCGGTATTGCAGGGTGTTTGCTGGTTTCTCGCTCACCCGCCCGACTCTCTCATCTCTCACGAGATGACACATGACCGGTTCCGGCCCAGGGCCTCTTCCCCCTCTCTCCACGGCCGGTGCGGTACCTCCGGAGCCCTCGGGAAACGGGTACACGTCCTCCGCATGGACACATGTTCGTGCCGGCACTCCCGCCGCTCGGTGTGCCGCGTGCGGCGCGGTGTCCCACCCGGACCGCGGAGCCGCAGGGCGGATGCGACGGGTCGCCGCAGGCCCAGGTGAGCAAGGGGTCCACGGGTGAGTGCGGCGGATCGGCAGCGCGGAATCGGGCCACGCCGGGGGCGTCACGTGGCGTGCGGACGGGTCCGGTCCCGGCCGGCGGTCATCGGGGGTCCGGCCCGGTGGACGCGGCGGCTGTGAACGTGGTGCCACGGTTGTGAGGATGCGGTGGTCGCCGCACACCCCTGGGGTGAGTCCGCGCCCCGCCCCCGGCTGCGTCACGCCGCCCCCGGCCGACGGTCACCCCTGGCGATCGCCGGCGTCGACCGCCCGTCGCCGGCCGGTCACGAGGAGGGCCCGTGGTAGCTCGACCCCGTGCCGTTCCACTTCTCCAGGCACTCGGCCCGGTAGTGGTGGTTCACCGTGCCGGACGACTGGTGGTTCGCCACTCCGCCGACGGGGGAACCGACGATGACGGCGGCCAGGATGAACGGCAGCGCCAGGACGGCGGCAAGCAGGGACTGACGCAGCGGAACGCCGGATTTGCATCGCTTCACTTTATGTATCCGTTCTGGTGAGTTCTGCGCCGCGTGCCACCGGGCCCGCAGCGATTGGCCATGCTGGCAGGCCGTGATCAACGGGTGATCAATGTGCAGGTCGGGCGGTGAATCGGTGGCTGCTGTGCCCAATGCCGCGACGGCCGCCTCCGCGACGGGAGCGCCTTCCCGCGGGCCGTGAACGACGTCATGGAGCGACGCTCCGGTCCGTCGTCAGGCCATCCATGATGTCCGCGTCGTCGGCCAGGATCGCCTGGTGCAGCGCATGCAACTGCCGTCCGGGGAAGATTCCCAGGTCGTCGGCGAGCAGCTGGTACGCCTCGCGATAGGTGGCCAGCGCGGCGTGGCGTTGGCCGGACCGCCACAGGGCCATCATGAGATCCGCGCGCAGTCGTTCCTGGTGCGGATGATCAGCGACCGTGGCGAGGAGTTCGGGAATTATCTCGAAGTGCTGACCGTCCGCGAGCTGCGCCTGGAAGTACTTCATCAGCAGTCCGAGCCGGAACTGTTCCAGCCTGGCCGCCTCGGCCTGCATGACCAGAGTGTGGGTGAGGCCGCTCAGAGGCTTGCCCCGCCACAGCCGGATCGCCTCGCGCAGCAGCCTGCCGGCCTCCTTGGTCGCACCGTTGTGGAGGCTTTCCTGGCCGAGCTGCCACAGTTGCTGGCACCGCTCCAGGTCGACCTGATCGGACTCGGCCGTGAGCTGGTACCCGTCGCTGGTCGTGATCAGACGGACGCCGGTCGCGTAGGCGAACTGCCGGCGCAGGCGGCTCACGTACAGTTGGATGTTCTTCTTGGCGCTCGAGGGTGGTGCCTCTCCCCAGACGGCCTCGATGATGTTGTCGACCGAGACGTGCCGGTTGGCATGGAGACACAGGTAGGCGAAGAGGATCTGCGGCTTCGCTCCTCCCGGGGACACGGTGACACCGGACACGAGGATCTCGAGCGGCCCTAAGAGATTCAGCTGAGTGGGGCCGGTCTCGACCCCCGCGTCCGGGTCGGCGTCCGAACGGGACGTTCCGCCGCCCTGCCACGCTCTGCGCATGAGCTCCACTCCTACCCCCTTACGAGAAACAAGGACCATCCGGGGAAATGGCGACGCGTCCTGATGACGGGCCGCGTGTCAGACGAGGGGCAGGGCATAGACTCATCCGGATTCCTATTTTATGAACTCATCGGCGACCCGGGGCGGCCACGAATTGATTCGCAGTATTCCCGTCGAGTAGGCGAGCGCGATCAGCGCCACCCGATTCGGTGTGCCGAACTGCCGGAGCATGCGCGAGATGTGGTAATCGACGGTCTTGGGGCTGATGAATAAACGTGAGGCCAGGAATTCTGATGTCAGTCCTGCCGCGGTTCCTTCGAGGATTTTCGCCGCCATCTCACCGATGACCAGACTCTCGCTGACGGTCTTCGGCCCGGCGGGGTCCGTGGGGTGGAAGAGCTGTATGACCACGGCCCTGTTCGGCGAACTACCCCACAGGGCTGTCGCCGTGAGCACGGCCCTGAGCGGTGTGGCAGACCGTCGCCGCAGTGCTATGCGGTGACTGAACTGGTCCCGGTCTCCGACGAGCAGCTGGTTCAGGTCGCGGTCGAGAGCCTCGCGGAGGTCCGATTCTATGAGGTAGCGAAACGGCTTTCCATACAGTTCCTCGCCCGACCCGCCGAACTGTCGGAAGAATTCCGGACTCCCGTACTGCATCTGGTGCTGGCGGTCGAGAAAAACCAAGACCTCTCTGTCCGTTGTCAGCGCAGAATGACCCATTCGTGCTCCTGTGGCTTTCGACTGCACCCTGCCGGCCCGATCGACGGCGACTGGCAGGGCAGACCTGTCGTAGGCGCCGCTGGGCATGGAGCGCTGCACGCGCCCGACCTGTTCGGTTACGGCCATACTGGCTCACGGCGATCAGCGCACGATCAGTGCGGAATCGATGAGTGCGGGCGCCGCCCGCACCCGGGTGCAGCGAGCGGAGCGGCACCGGGCGCCGGCGGACCGTCCGGTCCCCGGGCCGCTACGACGACGGGCCGGCCGGGGTCCTCGGACCGGTGCCCGGTGTCAGCACGGCTCCGGACGCCCGGTGGCGACCGGTGCGGCCTCCGGCGTCGGGACGCGCGGGATCACCGCGGATCGGCGTATCCGGCGGCCAGGTCACCGAGCGAGACCGGTGCACCGGGATCGGGCAGGGCGGCAAGCCTGGTCCGCCTCGCGTGGTCCACCAGGTCCTGAGGGGTCAGACCGGCCAGTGCCTTGCTCACGTGCTCGAGCATGGCGGTGGCGGCGGCGAGGACGGCTTCGTCGTCCAGGGGACGCGCTTCGACGTTCATCGCCCTGGCCGTGAGCTTCTGGAGGCTGCGGAACAGATCGCCCTTGTGGACCTCACGGATCGTCAGTGACAGGTGCACGGACAGGCCGCCGCTGCCGACTGCCTCGTGGGCGAAGGCGCGTGGGATGTACAGGACGTCCCCGGCGTGCACGGTGGCGCGCAGCACCTCCGCCGGCTTCTCCCCTTCCACACTCCCCTCGCGCCATTCACCGTTCGCCGGTCCCTCGTAGACACGCCAGTCCTTGCTGCCGGCCAGTTGGAGAACGAGCACATCGGCGTCGTCGCGATGCAGTGGAGCTCCCTGGGCGCCGGGCGGGGTGACGAAGCAGAACGCCTCCACCGGCCGCTGGAGTTCGGCCGAGAGGCGGCCTAGCAGATCGCGGGTGGGGCGGTGCCACTGGTCGACCCGGTGCATGAGCAGGGTCGCGCCCTGCTCGATCAGTCCCCGTATCTTCTTCTGGTCGGCGAACCCCGGGTGGGAGACGCCTCGGACCGAACGTGCCGAGAAGTAGGTGTCGGTGGGCAGGGGACCCTCGGCGCCGGTCATCTCCAGGTAGGGCTCGTGCAGGAAGCCGCTGGCGAGGGCGTCGTCCACGTCGGCCGGCGTGAAGGGACTGACGAGGGAGCCGTCGGGAGTGAAGACACCGGGACGGCGGCGCCAGTGGTCGGCGGCGAAGGCCGCCGGGTCGCCGACCCACCGGGACAGTGTCGTGGAGTGCGCAATGGTCATGTCGTGCGTTCCTCTCTGTGCTCGGACGATGTGCGCCGGGGCACGTGGGGCCGGAGAACGGGCAGGTCGCCCCGCTCGAAGCGCTGTTTCGTCTCGGAGATCCGCACCTTGCCGCTGGTCGTCACGGGAAGGCCGCCGGCGGGCAGCAGGGCGACCTCGGAGACGTACAGGTCGAGGACCTGGGCGAGCCGGCGCCGTACCTGGGCGGCCACCTGCGCAGGGGACGGTGCGCCGGAGCCGCCGGTCACTTCCGACACCAGGCACAGGAGTTCGCCGGCCGCCTCGTCCTCGACGGTGAAGGCGGCGCACCGCCCCGGTCTGAGGCCCGGTACGGCGGCACAGGCCGCGGCGATGTCCGCCGGGTGGAAGTTGCGGCCGCGGTGCACGAGTACGTCGTCCGTCCGTCCGAGGACGAACAGCTGGCCGCCGTCGAGGAACCCGAGGTCCCTGGTGGGATGCCAACGGGATCGCCGGACCGGCTTGCGCCAGTAGCCGCTGAAGAGTTGCGGGCCCCGGATGTGGATCTCTCCCACGCGGTGCGGGTCCTGGCGGCCGTCGCCGATGCGTACCCGGGTTCCCGGCAGCGGGACGCCCGAGGAGAGCAGGGTGGTGGAGGGGGTTCCCCGCGCGGCGCGGACCGCGCGGCCCGCACGCAGTGCTTCGGTGCTGACGGCGAGGCGGAGCGACGGGAGTTCGGGGGTGGTGGCGGTGACCGTGAGGGTCGCCTCCGCCATCCCGTACGAGGGACACAGGACCTCGGCCCGGAACCCCGCTGCCGCGAACCGGGCGGCGAACCGCTCGGCGGTGGCGGTGCGGACCACCTCACCCGCGCTGCGCGCGACCCGCCAGGCACGCAGGTCCAGGGTGGCCATCTCGTCGTCGGTGGTCTTGCGCGCGCACAGGTCGTACGCGAAGTCGGGAGCGCTGGACAGCGTGCCGCGACAGACGGTGAGAGCGGAGAGCCATTCCGCCGGACGGCGGGCGAAGCGCTCGGTCGGCAGGAGCACGGACTCGTATCCGCTGAACAGCGGCCTGAGGATTCCGGTGATCAGACCCATGTCGTGGCTGAGCGGCACCCATGTCACGGCGACGTCGGCCGGGCTCTCGCGGTAGCAGACGGCCGCCTGGCGGCAACTCGACCGCAGGGCACGGTGATCGATGACGACGCCCTTGGGAGAGCCGGTCGATCCGGAGGTGTACTGGAGAAAGGCGGGTGTTCGCGGGCTCACCCGTACGTCGGGCGCGCCGCCGCGCTCCGGCACGGCGGCGGCGACCGCCGGCAGCTCCTCCCAGGTGCGGATCCTGACCCGCGTGGCGGAGTCCTCCAGCGCGGGGCGCACCGTGTCCCGCCACGCTTCCGTGGTGATCACGAGAGCCGGGCAGCAGTCCCGAACGATGGCACGCAGTCGCTGCTCGAACGCCTCCGCGCGCATCGTGCGCGGGCCCGGGGCGGGAACCGCGACGAGTCCGGTGCCGATCACGGCCAGCAGGACGGCGGCGAACGTCTCGTCGTTCGGCAGCACCAGGACCACCCGTTGTCCGGGTTCGGCGTCCAGGCCCCGCAGCGCGCGGGCGACGGTGTCCACCAGCCGGTCCAGTTCCCCGAAGGTCGTACGCCGCCGGATCTCCCCTTCGTCCCAGCTGGTCAGGGCGATGGCTTCCGGCCGCTGCCGGGCGTGGTGCCGGAGCCATCCGGTGGCTGTGACGGAGTCGTGGGCCGGTCCTCCGCTACCGGGGGCCACGCGGAGCGCTCCGGGCCTGGACGCCGAGATCGGCCCGCCTCAGCTTGCCGCTGGGCGTACGGGGCAGGGAGCCCGAAACCGCGAGCACGACGCGCGGACAGGGCAGGTCCAGTTCTTCCGCCGTGGCCTCGATGGCAGGCACCGGGTCCTGGAAGTCGGCACCGTGACCGTGTTCCACGAAGCACACCGGTCGGTCGCCGGCGCCGTCGAGGGCGGCGGCGTCGGTGACTCCGGGCAGCAACCGGATGTCGTGCTCCAGTCGCGCCATCCGTATCTCCCGCGGGCTCTCGGCCCGGCCGAGGACGAACAGATATCCCTCGTCGTCGAGATGGCCCACGTCCCCGGTCTTCAGCACGCCGGTGTCGGTCGGATCCCGGTCGGCCGCCCGCAGCCGGATGTCTATGTCCCCGGTCTCGCCCGCGGGCACGGGCCGGCCCTCCCGCGAGATCTCGACGCGGATCCCCGGCAGGGGCCGTCCGACGGATCCGGGCCTGGCCAGCCACTCCGCCGTGGTGATCTCGGTGATGACACCGTGGGACGTGCCGTAGTACTCGTGCAGGACCGGCCCGAACAGGTCGATGGCCGCGCGCTTGACCCCGGGTGGGCAGGCGGCTCCGCCGTGGAAGACGACCTGGAAGGGGTGGCTCGGTGCCGCGCCGGCCTCGACGAGGTCGGTCAGGCGGTCGGGGCTGAGCATGGCGCTGTCCGCACGGTGACGGTCCGCCAGTTCCGTGAAGGCGTCGCAGGACCAGCTTTGCTGGACGACGACCGTGCTGCCCGCCTGCAGCGCGTACAGGGCGGGGCCGAGAGTGCCCAAGTGGTAGGTGGGGTTGGCCATCAGGTGCGGGCCCCGGCCGACTCCGGCGCCGTAGCGTTCGACGACCGCGACCCCGCGGTACGGCCTGCGTGGACGTGTCCGCGCCACGGCCTGCGGCAGTCCGGTGGTACCGGAGGTGGCGAACACGAGGCGGCCCGCGGCCGGCGGCGTCGCGGGCGTGGCGGGGCCGTCCGTCCGGGCCGTCAGCTGCGTGTCGGTCACGACCGGGCAGGGCAGGGCGGGTCCGTCGGCCCAGGGCCGCGCACTGATGTGTACGGCGGTGGACACCGAAGCGAGCAGGGATGGTCCCATGGGAATCCCGAGCAGCTCACGGTCGATGGGGAAGAGA
This sequence comes from Streptomyces sp. NPDC058086, assembly GCF_042885015.1. Classification (NCBI taxonomy): domain Bacteria; kingdom Bacillati; phylum Actinomycetota; class Actinomycetes; order Kitasatosporales; family Streptomycetaceae; genus Streptomyces; species Streptomyces sp. NPDC058086. The sequence continues at coordinate 79,314 of NZ_JBHVST010000008.1, forward strand.
CCGAAGCCGTGTCGCAGCGCGGCCAGGGCCAGCGCGAAGAAGGCCGGTCCGGTGGGAATGTCGGTCGACACGACCGCGCCGTCCGGGATCCCGTGGGCGCGCAGCCCCCGGGCCAGGGCGTCCGCGCGGCCGGTGAGATCGCCGTAGGTGTTCTGCTCGCCGTCGGCGATCACGGCCACGCGGTCCGGGTGGGTCCGCGCGGTGGCCCAGGGGTCCCAGAGATAAGGCTTCATGATTCCTCAGTGCTTGGCTGTCGACGAGGCGGGAGAGGGCTGCGCGAGCGCGGCGGCGAGTGCCGCGAGGTCGGGGAGGCTGACGACCAGTTCGACATCGACCTCGACGCCCAGGCTCTCCTCCAGACGGAGGCTCAGTTCGACCGCAGTGATGGAGTCGCCGCCGAGGGCGAAGAAATCGTCCTCGGGCACGACCGGCCTGCCGAACACCTCGCTCACGGCGGTCAGTACCTCGTCGATCGGCGTGTCGGACATGGCGCCTTCTCTGCTGGGGGGCGTGGGTCGGAATCGGGTACGGCGGGGAGGCGGACGGCCCTCACGGCTCCTGCCCGGTCATCCGGCGGGCACGGTGGCCGCCAGGCCGGCGAGCATGTCGTCCAGGACCGACCGTGCCAGCCGGCGGTCGGCCCGGTGCCCGTCGTAGAGGAGGTCGACGCACAGGCGGTCGCGGAACTCGGTGCACCGGAGGTGAAGTGCGAAGGTGTCATGAAAGGTGATCCTGTGCAGCGGGTAGGCGTCAGCCGTGATGCGCAGACCGCCGACGTCGTCCGCGACCGCGGAGTTCCCTTCGAACCGGCGCAGGTTGACGTAGATGTCGCGGCTGACGGGTGCGCCGCCGGTCTCCTCCGCCTCCCGGGTCAGCGCGGTGAGGTCCTCGGCGTCGAGCCTCTGGTGCCGGAGCCCGTTGAGCAGTTGATCACGCACCTGTGTCCGCACGGAGAAGGCGTCGGCGCCGGCGTCGCGCAAGGTCAGCGGGCAGGAGCCGGCGAACATGCCCACCACGTCCATGTCCCGGGACGCACGCGAGTCCATCGAGGTCCACAGTCCCACTTCGGACATGCCGGTTCGAGTGGCCAGTGCGGTGACGAACAACCCGACCGCCGACTGCAGGACGGTGAAGCGGAACTCGGCGCACAGACCACGCAGCGCCGTGACCGTCGCAGCCGGCAGTTCCGCGCTCACCATGCCTCCTTCCGCGGTGTCGGCCTCGGCGGGGCCGGTCCGGGGCCAGGAAACGCGGGTCATGAAGGCCAGGCGTTCCCGCCAGTTCGCCTGCGCCTGCTCGCGCAGCCGCTCGCTCGTCCGCTCCCGCTGCCGGACCGCCGCGTCGGCGAACGAGGGGGCGGTGTCCGGCGGGGACCCGCCGTCGCGCAGGGTCTGGTAGTCGCGCCAGACCTCATGCCCGAAGAGGTGATGGGCCCGGCCGTCGAAGACGAGGTTCTGGAAGGTGGCCAGCAGCGCGTGGTGGTTCTCGTCGTAGCGCAGCAGCCTGATGACGAACGGCCGTTGTGTGCCGTACGACCACGGGGTGACGCAGTCGCGGGACAGCAGGACCGAGGCGTAGTGGGAGAACTGTGCGGGCGAGTCGGCCTTCACCTTCACCCGTCGGACGACTTCCTCCTCGGCCTCGATGCCCCGGGTCCACTGCAACGGGTGCGGGCCCGGCACCGGATCCATCTGGAGGTGCAGGGCGTCGTGCCGGACCACGAAGGCGCGTACGGCCGCGGCGAGGGCGTCCGTGTCGAGGCCGCCCAGGATCTCGAACGCGAGCTGAGTGTTCTTGTGGGACCAGCCGCTGGAGAGGGTCTTGGTGTGGAACCACTCCTGCTCGTGGGTCAGGGGGAACGGGGTACGCACCCGTGAGGCCGTCAGGCGAGGCACAGGTACTCCGTTCCGCTCTCCTTGAGGACGGCGGGGGAACCCGCCTCGACGATGCGTCCGTCGCGCATGACGACGATCTGGTCCGCCTCGTCCATCACCGTCAGGCGGTGGGCTATGACGACGACGGTGATTCCCGCGTCCAGCAGCCCCCGCATGATGGATTCCTCGAGAGCCGGGTCGAGGGCGCTGGTCGCCTCGTCCAGGATGACCAGTTCGGGCTTCTTCGCCAGCGCCCGGGCCAGCACGATCCGCTGGCGTTGTCCGCCCGACAGCCCGTGGCCGCCGGGGGCGACGAGGGTGTTGTACCCCATGGGCATGGCTTCGATCTCCTCGTGGATGTGCGCCAGCCCGACCGCCGTGATCAGATCCGACTTGCTGATGTCATCGCCGCCGAAGAGGATGTTGTCCCGGATGGTGCCGCCGAAGAGGTGCGCGTTCTGGTTGACGTAGCCGATGCGCCGCCGGTAGGTGGGCCGGTCGAGTTCGGCCAGGTCGGTGCCGTCGACGGTCAGGGTGCCGCCGGTGGGTGTGTACAGTCCGGCCAGCAGCATTCCGAGGGTGGACTTCCCGGAGCCCGAACGGCCGATGACGGCCATGAACTGCCCTGGTTCGAGTTCGAAACTGACGCCGTCGAGGGTGGGCCGCGGAGCTCCCGGATAGCGGAAGCCGACCGCTTCGGCCTTGATCCGGCCAGGTCTGGCCACGCCGGTCCCGGCGAAGGCGCCCCGCGGTTCGGGGGCCGCTCGCAGGACGTCGTCGAGTTTGGCGAGGGTGGGCCGGACCGCGGCCAGCTGGGAGCCGGCGTCGAAGAGGCCTTCCAGCGGGATGAACAGGGCGATCGTCAGTGTCATGAAGCCCATGGCCTCGCCGAGCGAGTAGCGGTGGCTCAGGACCAGCCAGATTCCGGCGACCAGCACGATCAGGGGCGCGGCGAACTGCAGCGTGCGGCTGAGGGACGCGAACAGGGCGAGGTTGCGGCGGGCGCTCAGACGCTTGTTGACCTCATGGACCAAGGTGTGCGACCAGCGCTCCACCGCCCGGCCGTCCATGCCGGCGGCCTTGAGGGTGGTGATGCTCTCCAGCATCTCCACCAGTTCCTCCTGGGCCTTGGTCTGGCGATCGAGGACTTCTTGGCTCAGTCCGGTCTGCCGGCGCCAGGTCAGCACGAGGATGGCGGTCTGCACGACGACCAGCACGGTGACGAGAAGCGACAGGAGCGGGTTCGCGACGGCAATGGCGATCAGATAGACGACGATGAGCAGGCTGTCGAAGAGGGCCGAGACCGCGGTGAGGCTCAGGACCTGGACGAGCACGTTGCTGGTGCGGACCCGTAGCGCGAGATCACCGGAGTTGCGCACGGTGAAGAAGTCGTAGGGCAGGTCCGCCATATGCCCGACGATGCCCAGGGTGAGCCGTTTCTCGATGACGGCCTGGCGCCTGGTGACCAGAAACGATCGCGCCACTGACAGGGAGAAATAGAGGACGACCAGACCGGCCAGGATGGCGCAGGCCGTCCACGCTCCGCCGGTGGACCGGTTGCCGAGGACGCGTTCGACCAGGAATCCGGCGGTGAGCGGCAGGGCGAGTTCGAAGGCCATGAGTCCGGCGGAGGAGGCGAGGATCAGCGCCAGTTCCCGGCCGTGCGGCAGAAACTGCCGCAAGCGGTACCAGGGGCCGGGGAGTTCACTGCCGCGTCGGCGCCGGCCGGAGCCGGCTTCGAGCGGCTGCTCGAACTCCAGGGCCACGCCCGTGAAGGACTCGGCGACCGTTGCCATGGTGAGCCTGCGGCGTCCATGGACAGGGTCGACGACATCCACATGGTCTTTGCCGGCTCCCTCCAGGACGACGAAGTGGTTGAAGTTCCAGAACAGGATCGAACCGGGGGACAGCCGCGCCAGGGCTTCCGTGCCGACGCGTACGCCGCGGCCCTTGACGCCGTATTCGCGGGCGATCTCCAGGAGGGTGCGGGCCGATGCGCCATTGCGTCCGGAACCCGCACGCGCGCGGATCTCGTCGAGGGACACGTCCACGCCGTGGTGGCGCAGCACGGTCACGAGAGCGGCGGGACCGCAGTCGCTGACCTGGGTTTGGAAGCAGACCTGCAGCCGCGCTCCGCGTGTGCGTCGTCTGAACCGCTCGCGGACCGCCGTGATCCGCTCGGCTGCTCCCTTGGGCCGGGTCACGGCAGGAGCGTGACCGAAGACCGGTCCAAGGCCATCGCTCCTGCGATGGTGTTCGAGCGCCTCGGCGTTGAAACGCGAATCGCCAGGCATGAGTCCCTTCCCGTTGTGAGTCACTGGCCTGTCTGCCCGCAACAGGACGTCCGGACGTGAGCCGTCGGCCCGTCCGCCGAAGAAGCGCAGGCCCCCTCGGCGGACGGACCGCGGACTTCAGATCGTCAGATGACGCAGGTGAGGGAAATCCCGAACTGGCCGCCGACGATGTCGTCCAGCTCCTCTTCCGACAGGTCGGAAATGTCGATGTCGTCGAAGTTTTCCATGACTTCTCTCTTTCGCAGGGGCTTCTTCGCATCCGTGGATCGGATTCTGTAACCAGAGAACTGTGTCGAGCCACACCAAGAAATCACCGAGAAGCGATGCCCGGACGAAATCCAGTACAGGCACCGAACCACCTGGCGAGAGGAAGCACAGGGGATGTAATGCGTTCACTTCACGTCCGGATGACCGAACGACTGAACCGTAGAGAGCAACATTCGATCAGTCAAGCCTCGATTTCCCGTCCCCCGACACTATGAACTGAATAGGCTGGGCAGGAAGGGAAAGGTTCCGCATAAACGTCCACACTCATGGTCGCATGAAAATCGACTGGAAGAACGGCGGCCCGGAAAGACTAGTGGATTCCCTAGATCTTCGAGTTCCCCGCCCCGTTCGGGCGCCGGGCACGCGCACCTCCGGCCGCGGGACGCGGCCGGAGGTGACGGGGCCGTGGCGACGGCCGCCGACAGGTCTCGGCCACTGGGGGGAACGCCGGCCGGCCCGCTCGGCCGGTCGCAATTGGCCCGGACGTGGCGCCCGTTGGCTCCCCGGCGATGCCGAGCGGAAACGCCCTGATTGGTAGACTCCCGCAGGCCATGGTCTCCTGAGCCTCAGCCGGGAGATGCTCTGAGCATGTGCCGTATTCGTGGAGGAATGATCTCGGTGTTGACGATGCAAGAAGCACTGCTGGTGCTGAACAAGTACTGGACCGAACACGGGTGTCTGGTCGTTCAGCCCATGAACACCGAGGTGGGTGCGGGCACGCTCAACCCCGCTACGTTCCTGCGGGTCCAGGGACCGGAGCCGTGGCGTGTCGCATACGTGGAACCGAGCGTCCGGCCCGACGACTCACGTTACGGCGAGAACCCGAATCGGCTGCAGACCCACACGCAGTACCAGGTAATCCTCAAGCCCGAGCCCGGAAACGCGCAGGAGCTTTTCCTGGGCAGTCTGCAGGCATTGGGCATCGACACGGCCGCACATGACATTCGCTTCGTCGAGGACAACTGGGCGTCCCCGGCGCTGGGCGCCTGGGGGCTCGGCTGGGAAGTATGGCTCGATGGTCTGGAGATCACCCAGTTCACATACTTTCAGCAGGCAGGCGGCATCACCCTCGACCCGGTGTCCGTCGAGATCACCTACGGCATGGAACGCATCCTGATGGCGCTTCAGGGCGTCAATCACTTCAAGGACCTCAAGTACGCGCCGGGTGTCACCTACGGCGAGGCGTTCGGCCAGGCCGAGTACGAGATGAGCCGCTACTACCTCGACGAGGCCGACCTGGAGACCCAGCGGAGCCTTTTCGAGGCCTACGCGGGCGAGGCGCGCCGCATGCTCGACGCGCGCCTTCCCGTTCCCGCGTACTCCTTCGTCCTCAAGTGCTCGCACGCGTTCAACGTGCTCGACGCGCGGGGCGCCATCTCCACCACGGAGCGGGCACGTTCCTTCGCCCGGATGCGCGGGTTGGCCCACGAGGTCGCCGAGTTGTGGGTCGCGCGGCGCGAGGAACTCGGTTTCCCCCTGGGCCGCGTGTCGAGCAGCGACTCCGCCCCGGCCGACACCGCGGTGAGCGAGGCTCCGGGCCCGGCGGCGGCCGCGGAACCCGTCGGGGCCGAGCAGGGCACGGTGACCCCGCCGGCCGAACCGGGGCCGGCCACCCTCGTGGTCGAGATCGGCGTGGAGGAGATGCCGCCGGCCGAGGTCACCCGGACCTCGCAGGCGGTGCGCACCGCGTTGACGGAGAAACTGGGCGCAACCCGGCTGGGACACGGTGAGATCAGGGTCGACGCCAGCCCCCGACGCGTGGTGGCCACCGTCCTCGGCGTGGAACCCCGCGAGGCCGACTACGAACAGACCGTGCGCGGGCCCCGGGTCTCGGCGGCGTTCGACGCGGAGGGAAACCCCACCAAGGCGGCCATCGGCTTCGCCAGGAGCAACGGCGCCGAACCGGCGGACCTCGGTCGCGTCACCGTCGGGGCCAACGAGCATGTCGCGCTCACCCGGCAGGTCGTCGGGCGCTCGGCAGAGGACGTCCTCTCCGCTCTCCTCTCGGAGGTCGTGACCGGACTTCGCTCCGAGAAGAACATGCGGTGGAACGCTCCGCGGCTCTCCTTCACCCGTCCGATCCGCTGGATCATGGCTCTGCTGGGAGAGCGGGTCGTCCCTTTCACGGTGTCCAGCCTGACGTCGGGACGTACGACGCAGGTTCACCGTGACGCGGTGCCTCCCACGGCGGAGGTGCCGACGGCCGACGGGTACCTGCCCTTTCTGAAGGAGCACGGAATCCTCGCGGACGCCGCGGAGCGGCGGCGCCTCGTGGTGGACGGCGCGGCGCGACTCGCCGAGGCCGTGGGCGGACACATCCAGACGGAGCAGTACAGCGCCCTGATCGACGAGATCACCAACCTGGTCGAGTCCCCCACCCCGATCCTCGGGAACTTCGACCCGAAGTACCTCACGCTGCCCGCGGACATCCTCGTCACCGTGATGCGCAAGCACCAGCGCTACCTTCCCGTGGTGGACGCCGACAACAGCATGCTGCCCCACTTCGTCGCGGTGGCCAACGGAACGTGCGACCACGACGTCGTCCGCCACGGCAACGAGGCGGTGCTGCGCGCCCGGTACGAGGACGCCTCCTTCTTCTGGAAGGCGGATCTGGAGACCCCGCTGAGCGAGATGAGAGAGAAGACGCACCTCCTCACGTTCGAGGAGCGTCTCGGCTCCATGGCGGACCGCGCCGACCGCATCTCGGCCATCGCCCGCCGGCTGGCGAAGGTCATCGGCCTGTCCGGCACGGACCACGACGTCCTGGAACGGGCCGCGGCCCTGACCAAGTTCGACCTCGGCTCCCAGATGGTCACCGAACTGTCCAGCCTCGCGGGCATCATGGCGCGCGAATACGCCGTGCGCGCGGGCGAGAGCCAGGCGGTGGCGCAGGCCCTCTACGAGAACGAACTGCCGCGTTTCGCCGGCGACGCGTTGCCCGAAACCCTGCCGGGGGCCCTGCTGGCCCTGGCGGACCGGCTCGATCTGCTGGTCGGACTCTTCGCGATCGGGGCCGAACCCACGGGCAGCTCGGACGCGTTCGGGCTGCGCCGCTCCGCGCTGGGCGTGGTCAACATCCTCCTCAGCAGGAGCGACCTGGCCGCGATCAGGCTCGGCCAGGCGCTGGCCGTCGCGGCGGAGCACCAGGCCGTCACGGTCGAGCAGAAGCATCTGGAGGACGCGGCCCAGTTCGTGCTGCGCCGCTTCGAGCAACAGCTGATCGAGCTGGGGCACTCCACCACCGACGTCCGCGCGGTGCTGGTGCGCGGCGACTCGCCGCGGCTGGCCACGCGGACTCTGGAGGAGCTGGAAGGCCTGCAGGGTGACGACCGGTTCGCCACCGTTCTCGCGGCGTTCCAGCGGGTACGGCGCATCGTGCCGGCCGGGCTGGAGGCGGTGTACGACCCGGAGCAGCTCCATGAGCCCGCCGAGCAGGCTCTGCACGCCGCCCTGGTCAAGTGCCGGCAGGTCCTCGACGGGGAGACCTCGCTCGTCCGCTTCAACGCGGAGACGGGCGAGCTGGTCGACGCGGTGAACATCTTCTTCGACGACGTCCTGGTGATGTCCGAGGACCCCGCAGTCCGGGCCAACAGGCTGGGCCTGCTCGCCGGAGTGCGCGACCTCGCGGAGGGCATCGTCGACTGGGAGTCACTGGTCTGAGAGGTCCGGCCGACCACTGACGGTTCATGAGCGGGTGCCCGTACGGGCACCCGCTCATGTGTTCCCCGGAGCCGGTCTCCCCTGCCCCGCAATCCGGGCGGCCTCACGTTGTATACACATTTTCGAGGATGAATCGACGCGACTGATAGGCTGGTTGCCAGCCGACGGCGGTCGGCTGGCCACTTCAGCGCACAGGTGATCGATCCAAGCGTGAGCCGATCCCCACGGTGAGTTCGTGACCATGGTGGTGACGACGGCGTTCGGAGTGGTCGGGCAAGGAGGGCCTTGGCGAGGTGACGGAAGAACTGCTCTTCGCCGTTCTCGGGGCGGTTCGTGCATACCGGGGCGACGCGGAACTGCACCTCGGTCCGCCCCAGCTCCGGGCCATGCTGGCGGTCCTGCTCCTGCGACCGGGGCACACCGCGTCGAAGACACAGCTGGTGGACGCGTTGTGGGGTCCCACGCCCCCCAGCAAGGCCACCACCACGATCCGCACCTACGCCTGGCAGTTGCGCAGACTCCTGGAACCGGACCGCTCCACGCCGAGCGTGCTCGTGTCGGTCGGCGACGGCTACCGCCTGGTCGTCCCCCCGTCCTCGCTCGACGTGGGGCAGGCCGAAACGCTCACTCGTGAGGCGGCGCAGGCACGTGCCTCGGGCCGGCTGGAGGGGGCGAGCGACAGGCTGGTCCGCGCACTCGACCTGTGGCAGGGAGAGACTCTGGCCGGAGTGCCCGGCCCCTTCGCCATGCGGCAGCGTGACCGGCTCGAGGAATTACGCATCGCTCTGCTGGAGGAACGTTTCGACGTCGACCTGGCCCTCGGCCGCCATCGCCAGGTCATTCCCGACCTGGCGGACCTCACGGCCATACACCCCCTGCGCGAGCGTCCGTACGGCCTGTTGATGCGCGCGCTCTACGGGGCGGGCAGACAGGCCGACGCGCTCGCGGTGTTCAGCGGTGTCAGAAAGCTGCTGCTGGAGGAGCAGGGCATCGATCCCGGGCCTGAGCTGACCGCCGTCTACCGGCAGGTCCTGGAGAACGATCCGGCCCTCTCCATAGCGGCCGTCGAGGAACCCGCGGTGCCCAACGAACCGAAGCCGGCCGAGCCCCTCCCCGCGGCCGCCCGGGACCGGGAACCGCTGCCCGTTCCGGCACAGCTTCCGCCGCTGCTTCCCGACTTCGCCGGCCGCACCGACGCCGTCAGCGACATGCACACCCTGCTGACGACGCCCGGACGGCGAGCACCGACCGTCGTGGCGATAGCCGGGATGGGCGGCAGCGGGAAGACCTCACTGGCCTTGTTCACGGCCCACGGCGTACGGCACGCCTACCCGGACGGGCAGCTCTACGCCGATCTGCGTGGAGCGGACGACAACCCCGCCGAGCCCGCCGGCGTCCTGACGGGGTTCCTGCTGTCGCTGGGCGTCGCCGCCGAGGCCGTACCAGAGACCCTCGAAGACCGTTGCAAACTCTTCCGTTCGATGCTGGACGGCCACAGGGTGCTGATCGTCCTGGACAACGCACGTGACGCGTCGCAGGTCCTGGACCTGATGCCCGGATCGGTCGGCTGCGGAGTCATCATCACCGGCAGGTCCCGCCTCTTCGGTCTGCCGGTCACCAAACAGCTCAGCATAGACACCTTCAGGCCCGAGGAGGCCCTCTCGCTGCTCGGCGCGGTCATCGGGCACGAACGGCTCGACGCGGAACGGGAACAGGCGCTCGAACTGCTCCGGCTGTGCGGATTCCTGCCGCTGGCCATCCGGATCGTGGCCACCAGGCTGGCGTCCCGGCCGCGGTGGGCCATCGCGACACTGACCGCCCGGCTCGCCAACGAGCAGCGACGCATCGAGGAACTGCGCGTGGGTGACGTGTCGATCCACGCGGTCTTCGAACTCGGCTACCGGCAACTGCCGCCCGAGCAGGCCCGCGCCTTCCGGCTGCTCGCCGTCCCGGGGGCCCTGGACTTCGGTCTGCCGGTGGCCGCGGCCGCACTCGCGACGGACGAGGAGACGGCGGAGGAACTGCTGGAAGCCCTGGTGGACGCCGCCATGCTGGAGTCCCCCGAACCGGGCCGCTACCGCTACCACGACCTGCTCCGCGCCTTCGCCCAGTGCGCGGAGCCGGAACACCAGGACGACACCCGGCAGGCCTTCGGCAGACTGCTCGACTACCTGCTGGCCACCGCGTGCAACGCCTTCGCGCAGGCCGTGCCCGGAGACCCGGTGGCGAACTCCCTCGGCCCGCTGCGGTCCCAGGGGCTGCACTTCGGCGACGTCCACACGGCGCGTTCCTGGATCACCGGCGAGATCGGACTGGTGACGGCGGCCGCGCTGCACACCGTCGGACGGCGGACGGAGCCCTACGACGGCCAGTTGCGGACCGCCGTCGACCTGCTCATCGCGGTCAGCCCCTTCTGCGCCGACGTCCGGTTCGAGGGGCTGCGGTCCGCCGCACTGGAGCTCGCGCGGGAGGCCGAGCTAAGGGGCGACCAACGGGTTCTGGGCCGGGCACAGTTGCTGTGCTGCAGCATCGCCCTGCAGGCCGCCCGCCCGTCCGACACCGAGGAGCACGCGCGCCTGGCCGTCACGGCGTCGAGGAACACGAAGGACACGGTCATCCTCCGGCAGGCGCTCAACAACCTCGGTGTGGCGGTCATGTTTCTGCATCGATACGACGAGGCGGTGGAGTGCTTCGACGAGGCGATCGCACTCGCCCGTGTCCTCGGCCACAGGTCCGGCGAGGCGGCGACCACCATCAACGCGGCGCTCGCCCGCGTGCGCAGCGGCCGGGCCGCCGAGGCGATCCCGGCCTGCGAGACGACGCTGGTGACCCTGCGTTCCATGGGCGACCTCCCGGGGATCGCCTACGCGTTGTACGTGCTGGCTCTGGCGCTGCACGAACACGAGCGGTTCGACGACGCCATCGCCCGCTACACCGAGTGCCTCGCGGTCTGCCGGTCCGCCGGCATCCGGGGGCGTGAGGCCCACGCCCTGTACCGGCTCGCCGAAACCCTCCGCAGGACAGGGCGGTACGACGAGGCGGTGCGGTACGCCACCGAGGCCGTGGCCCGGTGCGAACAGATCGGAGCCGTACGGGACCACGCCTACGCGTTGATGGTCCTGGGCCGGGCCGAGGCCGATCGCGGCGGCATCGACACCGCCCGTGTCCAGCTCGGCAAGGCGCACGAGCTCTTCACCGGTCTCGGCCTGCCCGATGCCAACGATGTCAGCCAGATCCTCGATCATCTGCCGGGCGGCTCCGCACCGACGGACGAACCGTGACGGTACCGGTCGCCAGCCCATATCGCCACATCGCGTCACGTCACTAAAATCCCCCTCGCGATGGAGCGGGAATACCGAAAAGGCGAGGCGCACGTCGAATATACCAGGGATGAACTACGTATATTCCCCGGCGTGCGAGAGTGAGCGCCAGCGGTCTCAATATGCGCACAAAAAGCCGTGGAGCAATCAGTAATTCAGCTCCGGGGCAGCGCGGACCGAATTCGGCCCTTTCTTAGGAGGCGTTTGAATGCCCAAACCTCGCGAACAGAAGGACAACCACCTCATCTACGCCGACGCCGTGGGGTCGCGCGGTAAGTCGGGCGTGTGGTTCGGCGAGCGCGAAGACTTCAAGACCAAGCAGGTCAGCGTGATGGACGCCGTCAAGGAGCGGATCGAGTGGGTGCCGGTCGAGGACGCCGTCATGGCGATCAGCCTTGACCCGCCCGGCATCGTTCTCATGGCGCCCAACCCGTCGCTGCCCGGCATCATCGTCCTCGCCGACGGTGCGACGTCCGAGAACACCGAGCATCTCAAGAAGCACTACACCGAGATCGTTCAGGGTGTCCTGAAGGACGCGAACATCGCGCAAGAAGACTGATCGATCCATCCTGCTGCGGTGTCATCGGCAAGCGACGGTGGCACCGCAGCGGGCTTCTCGCTGTGCGGTTCGTTCCGACGCATGGCTGGTTCCGTTTCTTTAGGAGTTCACCGTGACGAACGATGCCGATCGACTCTGGAACAAGTATTTGCTTGTCGCTCAGGGGGCGGAGGGTATTGTTTTTGATCCCGTCTCCCTGGGGAGCGCGAGTCTCACCGCCGATGAGATGAAGCGGATCCGCGACGACGAGCCCCAGATCCTGGCGGAGATGAAACAGCTGGGCTTCACTTCCGAGCCGCCGGCCGCACCTCAGCGTGATCTCATCTTCGACCGGCTCAACGGGCTGGGGATGACCGGAAAGCCGCCGCGGATCAGCGGATACCGCATCGTGGTGACCGACCGCTGCAACATGACCTGCACGTACTGCTTCGTGGACACCAACACGGGCGCCGACGACATCACCATCCCCGACCTCCGCGAAGGGCTCGAGTACCTCTTCGAGCAGAACGCCGGCCAGGAGGAGGTCACCATTCAGTGGTTCGGCGGTGAGCCGACCACCCGGTTCGACCTCATGCAGTACGGAGACGAGTACGCTCTCGAACTCGCCGAGAAGCACGGCGTGGGGCGTGTGCAGTTCACCGTCGTCACCAACGGTGTCCTGATCAAGGACCCCATGATCGAGCACTTCAAGAAGTTCAAGTACGGCGTGGGCGTCTCCTTCGACGGGGCTCCGGACGACAACAAGGTCGAGCGGTTCCTGCTGTCGGGCAAGCCTGCGGACCAGCGGATCCACCGGAACATCCAGCGGCTGATCGATGCCGGGGTGCACGTGGGCTGCAACCTCACCCCCACGCCGATCAATGTGAGCAACCTGCCGGACACCGTCGAGTACGTGCTGTCCCTCGGCATCAACTTCATCTACGTCAACACCCCCATTCCGATCTCCGGCCGCTGGCACGTCGACGGCGAGGCGCTGTGCCGCGCGGTGTTCCGTTCGCGGCTTCTGGCGCTGTCCCGCGGTGCCATGCTGTTCTCCTCGCTCGACCGCATCTATCAGGCCCTGGACACCCGCCTGCCGAAGATGTACGAGCACATCCAGCAGGACGGCGGCCTGAACGCGGCTCTGCTGTCCCGCGGGCGCATCTCCATCCTCGACCTGAACTGGCGCGACGACTCGTTCGTCTTCCCGATCAGTCAGCTTCGGGAGCAGCCTGAGCTGCTGGCGGGAGCCGCCAAGAACCTCCTGCCGGCGAAGCAGTGCGGAGAGTGCCCCGCCGCCGCCGTCTGCGGTGGTCCGTCCCGCAACGACGTCTCGCTCCGGAACAACCCCGAGCCCGATCCGCAGATGTGCGACTTCTTCCAGGTGGGTCTCGAACTCGCCCTGACCGACCAGACGGGGTTGCAGTGACCGACAGCCTCGGAGCACTCCGCGGAGTGCTCGTGTCGACCGCCGACAACTGCGAAGTGAACTGCCGGTTCTGCTTCCGGGCCGATGTCGGACGCGACGTCCTGAGCCTCAACACGTACGCCCGGGCACTGTCGCGGCTCCACGAACTCGGCGTTGACGAGCTGTGCTTGTCCGGCGGCGAGCCGACCGACCACCCGGAGTTCCGTCAACTCGTGCGCGTCGCGCTTCAGTTCGGCTTCCGCACCTCGGTGGTCACCGCCGCCAGGACCGGCCCGCGACTCGATGCCCTCGCCGGTGTCGCCGGCATGCTCAGTCACGTCACCGTCTCCGCCGACAGCCGTAGAGCGGACGAAATCGGCCGCACCGGCCGCACGATCTCCTCGACGCCGAAGGTCTTCGAGGCGTTGGGACACCATCGGGCGAGCCTGCATGTCACCGCATACGAGCTGGACGAAGACGACCTGAAGGCCATCGTCTCGGTGGTCGAGACGGCCGATGTCCCGGTGGAGGTCAGCCCGCTGCTGCCGTCGCCGACGTTCCGTTTCGAGAATCCCCACCTCAAGCGCGACCTGGCGTTGATCGACACCTTCTTCGGCATGTCGGAGCAGCTGAGGACAGTGGTGTCGGACTACCACGAGTGGCTGCGCGGCCCGGTCGTCCGATCCTGCCAGTCCGCGCGGCTGTACCTGTCCGCGGACGGCTTCCTGCGCCGCTGCCCCTACGACAGCTCTCAGCAGGTGTCGGTCTTCGCGACGCGGCAGGAGATCGGCGAGGCGCTCGAGCAGTCGTTCTGCGAACCACCGACCACCGGTCTGGCCTGCATGGCGATCTGCCGTACGGAATCCCACGAAGGGTGAGTTGTCCATGAACACGATGCAGGATCAGCCGTCCGTGGTGATCGGCACCATGCGCTGCTCGGGGTCCTTCAACGGCCTGATGGTGCTGGGCCGCGACGCGGACGAGGGCCGGGAGTTCGTCGAGGGTGCGATCGCCCAGGGCTTCACCACGTTCGACACCTCGCCCGTGTATGCCCGCGGGAGAGCGGAGGAGGACCTCGGCGCGCACCTTCCCGGCGACGCGTCGGTCTGGACCAAGGTCGGGATCGACACCACCACTCCCCTGCCCACCCTGGACTACAGCCTCGAAGGAATGGCCAAGTCGCTGCAGGGAAGCCTGAAGCGGCTCGGGCGGGACCACGTCGAGGTCGCCTTCGTGCACAATCCGGAGCCGAGGCGGGTGTCGGACATCGACTTCGCCGGGTTCGCCAGGCACTGCTCACGGACGGGGCAGGCGGATCTGGTGGGCGTCAGTGTGCTGCTGCCGGACGTGAGTCTGCCGCAGATCGCCGGCAGGCTGCCCGCCGGCAGCGTGGTCATGTGCGAGGCGGACCAGCTGGATCCGCAGGACACGAACGTGACGCGCCTCCTCGCCGACTACCGTCTCGTGGTCCGCAGTCTCTTCTCGGGCGGCTCTCGGCTGCGGGCGGTACCGCCCGAGCGCAGGGCGGAGGAGATCGCCGCCAGGATCTCCGAGATCCACGAGATCTACCGCCCCGAAGCCGTGGTCATCGGCCCTCGGACCAAGGAGCAGCTGGATGACTACGAGGCGGGGCCGGCCTGGCTCACGTCCGCTGCTCGGCACTCCGCACCCGGGCGGTCCCATGTCACTCGATGAGGCGGAGGTCGCGCAGCAGCTGCGGGTGTTCGGATTCGCCCGCCTCCGGGGGGCCGCCGCGGACACCGTGGAGGAACTGCAGCGTGCTTTCGGCCGGCTGATCGATCTGCCGGCGGACGGTACGCCGAACGAGAGAGTCACCAGGTTCGACGCCCTCAACGAGATGCCCGAGCTGGGGCTGATCTCCGGATCGGCGTGGGTGGGCGCGATCTGCGGGGCGTTCTTCGAACGCAACCACCAGGTCATCACCAGCGATGCCAACGCGCTCGTCGGCGACTCGTACTGGCACTCGGACGGTTTCTACACCACGCCGTTCCTGCGTTTCGTTCTGTACCTGGACGCCACCGCGCACGACACGGGTGCCCTGCGTTTCCTTCCCGGTTCACATCGAGCCGACAACGGCTGGCTCGGGGAACCGACCCAGCACGTCATCAGGCACGGGGAGGACCTCGGTCTCACCGGTGGCGACGTTCCGGCGGTGGTCGTCGAGTCCGAGCCCGGCGACGTCATCGTCTTCGACACGAACGTCCTGCACTCGGCATGGCACGGCGACATACGACGGCAGCTGGCGTTCAACTGTGTCGGTGACCCAGTGACCGAGACCGAGCAGCGCGACACGCGTCGCTACTTCCTCAACCGCTACGTCTCCGGATCGGTGTCAATCGGATGAGACTCACCTCTTTGTCGGTGACCGACGCCGAGGTCACCCGCTTCAGGACGTTCGGGTTCCTCCACCTGCGCGGTGTGCAGAACGACGTCGTGCCGGCCGTCGCCGACGCCTTCGAAGACGTCTTCGAGAACTTCCCGCAGGTCGGCCGACAGGGGCGTGCGGGCGTCGCCCGGATCGCCGAGCGCAGCGAGGTGCTCCAGAAGGTGCTCCTGGCCGACGACCGGTGTCCTCAGGTGGCACGTCGGCTGCTGGGCACGGATGTCGTCTACGTCGGCGGCGACGGAGTCCGCTACGACGGTGCCACCTACTGGCACCGGGACGGGAACCACCGCGCTCTGCGGCTCCTCAAGATCGTCCAGTATCTGGAGCCGCTCGACGGCGACACCGGAGCGCTGCGGTTCATTCCCGGCACCCACCGCAGAGGCGGGAGCTGGGACTCGTTCGCCGCGGAGATGGAGAACCCGATGCGTCGCCTCGGGATGCGGCCCGAGGAGGTGCCGGCCTTCACCGTCGACTCCTCCCCCGGTGACCTCATCGCCTTCGATCCGCACTCCTACCATGCGTCGTTCGGCGGTGCCGACAAGCGGCGGCAGATCACCACAACGTATGCGGCCGTGCCGGAGTCGGCCGAAGCGCGTCAGGAGCTGACGAGCTATCTGCTCGCCGACCGATCGCTCCTGTAGCCCCTCCCCCGGTACTCCGTCAGGCTTATGAAGCGCGTGAATTGAACGGGTTGGTTTGTGATGGACAACGTAACGGCGGAGACCACGGTGCCGCAGATCCCGACGGACCGGGAAGCGGAACCGGTCAAGTGGTTCGACGAACTGCGTGAGTCGCACGGTGTGCACTGGGACGAGAACACGAACACGTGGTACGTGACGCGATACGACGACGTGTACGACCTTCTGCCTGATCCCCGGCTCGGCGCCCAGGTGGAAACCTACTGCCCGCCCTCGCTGACGGAAGAGCAGGAGAACACCTACTGGCGGGTGACGGAGTTCATCGACCGCTGGCCCGTGTTCTCCGATCCGCCGCGGCACACCGGTATGCGGCGTCTGCTCCTGCCGCTGTTCACGCCCGCCGCCGTTCGGCAGATGGTCGCCGCGATGACAGATTCCGTCGCGGCGACGAGTCCCACGGTGACGCCTGACAGGCTGTTCGCCGATGTCGTCAGGCCGGCTCTGGCAGCCGGCCTGAGCGATCTCCTGGACGAGGAGCCGGACGGCCTGGCACAGCTCGCGGACTGCGCCACCCGGATCCTGGCCGTAGGGCCGATCGAGACGTACGACCCCGGCATCGGGCGGCTCGCGGAAGAGGCCCTGGACGAGCTGACCGGGCTCGTCGCGCAGCGCTGCGCGGCTCCCCGGGGGGTCCTCGCCTCGGCGCTGAGCCGCGCTCTGTCCGACGGGACGTTGGATCTTCTGGACGCGACCGCGATATACGCCCAGCTGGTGAGTGGCGCGCTGGAACCCACCGCGGCGGCTGTCGCACGCCTGTTGGAGGCGTTGACCGGCCCGGAGAGCGCCGCCGTCGACCTGAAGGAAGACGTCGACGGGGCCGTGGACGAGGCGCTGCGGCTGGTCACACCCTTCCACTTGGCCACCAGGCGCGCGCTGTCCGATCTGACCCTGCACGGTCACACCGTACGGGCCGAGTCGCGCGTGGTCCTCGTACTCGTGGCGGCCAACCGCGACCCGAGGCGGTTCGCCGACCCGGGCACCTTCCGTGCGGACAGGACCGGGGCTCGCCATGTCGCCTTCGGGCGGGGCCGGCACGCGTGTCTGGCCGCCGGACTCACGCGGCAGGTCATGAGGGAGATGATGCTGCAACTCGCGTCGACCGGCCTGTTGGAGGAGCTGCCTCGGCTGACCGCGGTGTGGAAGGGGGACTTCGGGGCGCGTTTCGCCGACGACCTCGTGGTCACGCGGGACGCCTGAGGCAGGCCCCAGGGGCGCGGACCGGGCCGTCGCGGTCCTCTGTGCCGTGACGAGCGCCGGCAGGGCCGTGTGGACCGGCGACCGTCGCCCCCTCGTCGGCCCGCTCCGCCGGCTCCTGAACCGCAGCGACGCGGCGGTCCGCGTTCCCGTCGATCCCCGCTTCCAGATAAGGCATCGCGATGATGGTCGAACCGAACAGCCTGACAGCCCTGCGCCCGGACAGCTTTCAGCCTGATGCGGAAAGCTCGGAGGCCGGACACGCCAGAAGTTTCGAGGAGACGTGGGACTTCCTGAAACCACTACTGCCCCGCGTCCCCGTCACGCGCGTGTACGACACCACCCCCCTGGATTACATCAGCTCCCCCGTGTGGTCGGCCGTGACCCCTCTGGCCAAAGACCTGATGGTGAGCGCGGGAAAGGGGGCGACGCCGATCGCGGCGAAGCTCAGCGCCGTCATGGAGGCGATCGAGCGCGTCTCGGCCGAGGAGATTCCGGCCCGCCGGATCGTCAGGGGTTCCTACGAGGAACTCGCTCCCGCCGCTGCGGTCGACCCGGAGGACTTCAGCCTGCCGCAGGACACGACGTACCGGCCCGACGCCGTTTTCTCCTGGACGGGAGCGTACGACCTGGCGCAGGGGGGCCATCATCTGGTGCCGACCGACCTCGTCCTCAATCCCTCCACGGAAGGCATGACGGCTCGGATCGAGACCAACGGACTCGCCTCCGGAAATACGTATTCAGAGGCGGTCCTCCACGCGGTCGGTGAGCTTGTCGAGCGCGACGCGGTGTCGGAGGAAGCGTTCTACTCCGCTCACCACGACCCGGTTTTCTCTCCTCGTCGACCTTTGAGGGTCATATCTCCGGAGTCGGTTCCAGCCGGAACCGCGAAGGAGCTCATCGACGCGCTGACCGGTCAGGGTCTGGTTGTCCGGATACAGGATCTGACCAACGTGATCGATATTCCGGTCATCCGGGTCGTCCTTTTCGACGACGGCTACTTCGGGCAGGAGGGCAAGGTGACCTACTTCCCCGGGTACGGGGCCGACCTCCAGCCCGAACGGGCGCTGCTTCGCGCTCTCACCGAGGCGTGCCAAGGTCACGCCAGCTTCGCCACGGGTGCGCGAGAGGTGTTCGAGACCGGGCGCGCGCGGCGCAGGCCGGCCGAGCTGAAGCGGCTCGGCTCTCTTTACCGGAACCCCGGCTCCCTGGCGTTCCCACAGGCCAAGGACGGCAGCGGCAGCATCCTGCAGAACATACACACGGTCGTCGGCCGGCTGCGGGACGCAGGACACGAAAAGTGCCTGGTGACAGAACTTACCCGCGAGGATCTCGGCGTGCCGGTGGTTCGTGTCCTGGTTCCGGGCCTCGCGTCTCCCTACGGTGAGAGTTCGCGCACCCCTACCCTCCGCCTGCTGGAATCGGTGATCTGAGCCATGAGAACCACCATATTCACCGGGCCATCCCTGCCGCCGGGCGAGGCACGGGCCCTTCTGCCGCAGGCGCACGTCCTTCCCCCCGCGAAACGCGGCGACGTCTACCGGGCCAGAGAAAGCGGAAGCTCCCGGATCCTCATCATCGACGGATCGTTTTCGCAGGTGCTCCCGGTGTCACCGCGAGAGGTCGTCGAGGTGGCTCGCGACGGCGCTCAGATCGTCGGGGCGTCCAGTATGGGGGCCATACGGGCCGCGGAATGCTGGCCCGTCGGCGTCCACGGTGTCGGAGCCGTCTACAGGATGTACCGGTCCGGCCTCTTCGATTCGGACGACCCCGTGGTGGTCGCGACGGATCCCGACGACGACCACTCGGCGGTGAGCGTCGCCCTGGTCAATATCCGCGCGGCGATCAGAAAGCTGTACGGTCTCAAGCTGATCACCCGGTCCCAGGGTGTGGAGCTTCACCGGGTCGCCGCCGAATCGTACTATCCCGACCGGGTCTGGCGGCTTCTGTTCAAGAAGGCCGGGATCGACGACCCGAGTGGCGTGATAGGTGAAGTCGCAGCCTCTGTCGACATCAAGAGGGTGGACGCACTGAGGGCTGTTCGCTTTCTTTCGCTCCTGCCCGACGGGGCACCTGCCGATGGAACCGACCGCCGATTCAGCCAAGGGCCGCGATACTCCTCGCACGACCCGCTTCTCGGCCACAGCCGTGAAGAACTCGATCTGTCACTCCCTCCGTTCATATTCGGAACCGGCCGGTATCAGAAATACATCCGGTTCCTGCTGGCCGGACAGCTCGATTTCGCAGGACTGACCACCGGGAGCGAGTCGAAGCTGTCCCGGAATTCCTCGGTCGAGCCGGCTCTCGCGGGCCTCTTCCTGGACATTCCGTCACTGTCCGCAAACCTGATGGACAAGATTCATCATTTCAGGCAGTTCGAGACGGAAGTGATGCTGTGGCATGCGGTTCACCGGCTGAAGGATCACAAGACGAGCCGCACGGAGGTGACACCCCCGCATCAGACCAAGGTCAGGGACTCGATAGCGAAGGCCCACGGCTATGACAACTGGGACGCGCTGACAACCGACTTGCGTGACGACGCTCTGCCCAGCGGGGTCCCCCTCGACTGGATCGAGGAAGCCTGTCACGACTTGACTCTCGCCAGGTCCTGACACCCCCAAAACCGCCGGGCGGCGACACCGACGGAGGCCGGCGACAGGAAAGCGCGGACCTCTGGAGGTCGCCCGCCGCCCCGAGTCCGGTCAGCGCGCCCACCGGATCCAGGTCGGAGGTGCCTCTGAGCCACCAGCGGACGTGAGATGGGTCGAGGACCGCACGGGACAGGTCGACCAGGTCCTCCTCGTCCAGGAGCTGGAGAACTTTCTGGTGCAGCCGGCCCCAGACCCCGGCGCGGGACCGGATGGCGAAGCGGCGGTGCACGGTCGACTTCGATACTCCGAAGCACGGTGGCAAGGTCCGCCAGGCGCAACCGCTGACGAGCAGGCGGCCTCGCCAACACCCACAGACCGTCCGGAACGATCCATCCCCAACGCCCCTCCCCGTGCCCAGCCCAACAATCAACTGACCATGTAGGACACGGTCTTGGACGCGTAGGCGAGTGCAATCGCAAAGCAGGCGCACCCCGAGAGCGTCACAGGGACACGGACCGCATGAGGCGCCGACCGCATCGTGCCCGACAGCGCAGCCGATCTCACGACGAAGCCGCACCGGCCCCACCAGGATGGTCCTCGGCGGGGCCTCGCCGTATCACCCGCCTGTCACACAGCCATCACCAACTGGGCATGCCTTCCGGGACCAGGAGGCCCTGACCTGTGGTTTCATGCCCGCACCGGACTGACGTATACGCCCCTGGACGGTCTTTACAACACCGCGGCTGTGGGCGCGGACATGGGCCCCGGGTGTCCACTCCGCCCACACCGGCCCGTCACATGTTCACGAACGTGGTCAGCCTGCCTGTGGTGACTGACCGGGGTGCCGTGTGACTCGGTCGGCGCGGGCGGGCGGGTCAGAGCTCGCCCGGTGCGCCGAGGCCGGTCAGGGCGCCGACCGGGTCGAGGTCGGGGGTGCCCCGGGGCCACCAGTCCTCGTGGCCCGGTTCCGATTCGTAGGCGTACCAGAGGCCGTCGTGGCCCAGGCGGAGCTGGGCGTGGCCGCGGGGGTGGGTGAGGTGGTTGCGCCAGGGGCGGAAGGCGGGGAGGTCGGCGGCGAGGAGGAGGGGGCGGGCGCGGTCGAAGCGGCCCGCGGGCGGGTCCCAGGGTTCTTCGAGGACGGTCAGCCCTTCGAGGCCGCCCTGCCGCCAGGCGGCGACCGCGCGTGCCAGGTCGGCCGGGGTGCGGCCGGCGGCGGAGGCCAGCGAGGAGTACAGGGCGCGGGTCGCGCCGGTGAGGCCGGAACCTGGGCGGGCGGCGGCCAGCCGTACCGCGTCCTGCCAGAGCGTCAGCTCCGCGACCGGGTCGCGGCCCGTGGTGAGCAGCGCGTGCGCGCGGGCGGCCGCGTCCGTGGCGAGCTGGTCCAGTGCGAACGGGTCGGGGCCGCCCGGCGCGCCCGGGTACGTCGGCGGCTGTTCGGGGTGCGCGGGGCCGGGCAGCGGCGCCGGGAGGGGCGGCAGCGCCCGGCGCGCGAGGGCGTCACGGGCCCGTACACCGGGCAGCGGCGCCGACTGGTGTTCCTGGGCGGCGCGGGCCGCGCGGGTGGCGTTGCGGCGGGACAGCGCGTCCAGCAGGTCGCGCTCGCCCCTGCCGCGCAGCAGAAGCAGTACGAAGGGGTCCTCGTCGAGCAGACGTGCCGTCTGGTAGCAGAGGGCGGCGGCGTGTTTGCAGGGGTGGCCGTAGTCGGGGCAGCTGCACTGGGGTGCGAGGTCGCCGGGGCCGGGGAGCAGGTCGACTCCGCAGTCCGCGAGCGACTTGGGCATCTCCTTGTCGAGGAGCGCCGCGATGTGCCCGGGGCGCTCGGCGGCCGCGTCGAGGAACCGGTCCCAGTCGCCGTCGCCCAGCGTCCGCAGCCGGACCTGGACGCGGTACGGCCGCGGGCGGCTCCCGTGGACATAGGCCAGCACGAGTCCCGGTGTGACGGTGATGGCGTCGACGTGCCCCTGGTCGGCGTACGCCCGTCCGCGCGCCAGCCGCGCCGCGTCCAGGGCTCCCTCTTCGAGGGCGCTCACCCAGGCGTTGCCCCACCAGGTCTCCGCGAAGGTATGCGCGTCCGCGTGCGAGGTGCGGGCGGGGAGCGCTTCGAACGTGCGGCGCAGCTCGCCGTCACGGCGCGGGGAGGCCATGGAGCGTGGCAGGGCGGCGGCCGACGGGAGCATGCTCGGCTCGCCGAGCCGGGGGTGCGTCGGGTGCGTCGGGTGCGTCGACCTGCGGTGCCCCTTCTCGGCGTAGGGCTCGGTGCCGGTGCCGGTGTCGGTGTCGGTCTTGGCGTCGGGCTCGGTGTCGGTCTTGGCGTCGGGCTCGGTGTCGGTCTTGGTATCGGGCTCGGTGTCGGTCTTGGTATCGGGCTCGGTGTCGACGTGCGCCGGACGTCCGGTGGCGGTTGCCTCGCGCGGCGTTTCGGAGCCGGGCAGGTCGAAGGCCTCCGCGAGCACCTCTCGTACGTCCCGGACCCGGCCTCCCCGGTCGTGGTCCCGTCGGTCGCGCCGGGCTCGCGAAGCATCCGACGCGCGGTCGGCGGACCGGTGCGCGCTCTCGACTCCCTTGATTTCCGCCGCCGTCCGCGCCTGTCTGGCCTCCGTGCGCGCCGCGCGCAGTGCCTCGCGGGCGATGTCACCAGGACGCGTGCCGGTTGCGGGCACGTCGGCGGACGGGGCCTCCGCCGTCTCCGCTCGGGCGGGAGGCCGTACCGGGCCGGGTTCGGCACCTGAGTCGGTCTCCGGATCCGGGACGGTGACCGCACCCGAACTCGGGCCCGGGTGCGGATCGCTCCCCCGCGTGGCGGCCCGGCGCAGGGCCTGCCTGGCCACGTCGCCCGGTCGGGCCGCCGGGGAGGTCACGCCGTCGGACCGCGAACCCTGCTCGTCGCCTGCCGCCGCCGCCCGGGTGTCGCGCTCCCGCGCGGCTCGCAGCGCGCGACGCGCCACGTCGGCGGGGCGCGGCCCGGCCGCCGGACGTGACGGCTCGGCGTCCGGCACGTCCACGCCCCCGGTCACCGGTCGCGTCTCCTCCTCGGCACCGCTCACGACGGCCTCCGCAGTGACACCAGGTCCGACAGCTCGCGGTCGGTCAGTTCGGTCAGGGACGCCTCTCCGGAGCCCAGGATGGCGTCGGCGAGCGCCCGCTTCGCTTCGAGCATCTCGGCGATGCGGTCCTCGACCGTGCCCTCGGTGATGAGGCGGTGGACCTGGACGGGCTGGGTCTGCCCGATGCGGTAGGCGCGGTCGGTGGCCTGTTCCTCGACGGCCGGGTTCCACCAGCGGTCGAAGTGGACGACGTGGCCCGCCCGGGTGAGGTTCAGGCCGGTGCCCGCGGCCTTGAGGGACAGAACCAGGATCGGGGTGGCCCCGCTCTGGAAGCGGTCCACCATGTGCTCGCGTTCGGCGACCGGGGTGCCGCCGTGCAGGAGCTCCACCGGGACGGCGCGCGCGGCCAGGTGGGCGGTGATCAGTCGGGCCATCCCCACGTACTGGGTGAAGACCAGCGCCGAGCCGTCCTCGGCGAGCAGTGTGTCCAGCAGCTCGTCGAGCAGGGCGAGCTTGCCGGAGCGGGCGGAAGGTCCGTGGGCGGCCGCCCGGGCGTCCTCCTTCAGGAACAGCGCCGGGTGGTTGCAGATCTGCTTGAGGGAGGTGAGGAGCTTCAGGACCAGGCCGCGGCGGGCGATGCCCTCGGTCGTCTCGATGGCGAGCATCGACTCGCGGACCACGGCCTCGTAGAGGGAGGCCTGCTCGCGGGTCAGGGGGACCGGGTGGTCCGTCTCCGTCTTGGGCGGGAGCTCGGGGACGATCCCGGGGTCGGACTTCTTGCGGCGGAGCAGGAAGGGGCGGATCAGCCGGGCGAGGCGGGCGACCGCCTCCTCGTCCTCGCCGTTCTCCACGGCGCGCGCGTGTCGGGCCCGGAAGGACTTGAGGGGGCCGAGCAGGCCGGGGGTCGTCCAGTCGAGCAGGGCCCACAGCTCGGAGAGGTTGTTCTCCACGGGGGTGCCGGTGAGGGCCACGCGCGCGGGTGACGGGATCGTCCGTAGGGCCTTCGCCGTCGCCGAGTAGGGGTTCTTGACGTGCTGGGCCTCGTCCGCGACGACCATGCCCCACGTCTGCTGGGCGAGCCGGGGCGCGGCCGAGCGCATCGTGCCGTAGGTGGTGAGGACGAAACCGCCGTCGAGGTCCTCCAGGGTGCGGTCGGGGCCGTGGAAGCGGCGGACGGGGACGCCGGGCGCGAAGCGGGTGATCTCCCGCTGCCAGTTACCCATGAGCGATGCCGGGCAGACGACCAGGGTGGGTTCGCCGCGGTCCCGGCGCAGATGCAGGGCGATGACGGTGATGGTCTTGCCGAGGCCCATGTCGTCGGCGAGGCAGCCGCCGAGGCCGAGCGAGGTCATGAGGTCGAGCCAGGCGAGGCCCCGCAGCTGGTAGTCCCGCAGCCGGGCCTGGAGACCCGGGGGCGGGTCCACGGGGGTGATGCCGGCCGTCAGGCGGTCGCGCAGCGTGGCGAGGGCGCCGACCGGCACCGCCTCGACCGTCTCGCCGTCGACCTCCGCGGTGCCGGTGAGCGCCACGGACAGGGCGTCGACCGGGTCGAGCAGGCCCAGCTCCCGCTTGCGGGCCTTGCGGACGAGCGCGGGGTCGACGAGGACCCACTGATCGCGCAGCCGGACGACCGGGCGGTGGGCCTCGGCGAGGGCGTCCATCTCGGCCTCGGTGAGCGGGTCACCGCCGAGGGCCAACTGCCAGCGGAACTGGAGCAGTTCCTCGCTCTCGAAGAATCCGGTGCCGTCCGTGGCCGAGCCGGGCGCGGGGCGCACCACCGCGGCGGCGCTGAGGTCGTGGGCGAGGTCGCGGGGCCAGTGGACGGCGACTCCGGCCGCGCCGAGGCGGGTCGCGGCGATGCCCAGCAGGTCGGAGAGCTCCTCTTCGGAGAGTGCGAGGACGTCGGGCGCATCCTGTTCGGACAGGCGGTCCAGGGGCGGCCAGACGCGGGCCGCGCGGCGCACGGCGAGCGCCGCGTCCACGCGCGCGCGGGGGCCGAAGGCCGTGTCGGCGTCGCCCGACCACAGGGCCGCGGCGTCGACGACGAGGGTGGGGTCGGCGAGGCTGTGCACCTGGACGACGGCGGCGCCCGCGCGGTGCGCGTCCTCGCCGTCGTCGAAGAGCTGGTACGCCGACAGGTCCAGGCGGAGCGAGATCCGTACGCCCGCGTCCATGCCCGCGGCGACCTCGGCGGCCCAGTCGTGGGCTCCGGGCAGCCTCTGCGGCTCGCTGGCCGCGAAGGGTTTCCCTGAGGTGTGGGGAGCGGCGGGGGTGCGCGGCAGGGTGTCGGCGACCGCGTCCAGGAAGGAGCGCATCAGCGCTTCCGGGTCGGGCAGCCGGAGGGGGCCCTTGCCGGGGAGCGGGACGGCATGCCCTTCGTACGGGAGGGCGGCGGCCACGGCCCGCAGGTGGGCGATGTCGTCCGGGTCCAGTGGGCCCGCGCGCCAGGCGTCGTGGCCCTCGGGGGTGAGCCCGGGCAGCAACCGGCCCCGCGCGACGAGCCGCAGCGCGTGCAGCGCGGCCGCGCCCCAGCAGGTCGTGGCCGGATGCGCTGCGCGGTCGTGGCGGGCCCCGGCGAGCAGCGGGAGCGCCTCGGCGATCGGCAGGGTCAGCGCGGGGACGGTGCCGCGGCGGGCTCCGGAGCCGTGCGGTCGTACCACCGTCAGCTCGGTCGGCTCGGCGGACGTCGTGCTCTCGGCGGGCGGCACGCTCCCGGCGCCGTCGCCGGACGGCAGCGGCCCGCCCTCCGGGTCCCAGAAGGCGACGCGCCCCTGACGGGGCACGGGTGCGGGCAGGAAGACGGCGGCAAGCCGCACCGGCACGGCCGTATCGGTCCTCACGGCCTCGTCGCCCATACGTCCGGTCACCTCCCGCCCCTCGGCCGAATCAGTTGTCTTCGACTCTACGGGCGGGCTCTGACAATCGGTCCCGACGGTGGCGCCGGCGCGGGGCCGGGGCGGCTCAGGGGACCGTGCGGGAGACGACGTAGACCATGGCGCGCCCGGGCCGGGGCCAGTTCACGACGATGTCCTGGGTGGGCGCCGGGTCCTTCTGTTCGTGGACGAGGCCCCACCACGAGCCGGGGCCCGTGAACTTCCAGCCGACGACCTTCTGGTCGCGGGTACTGATGGCGATGTCGTTCTTGCGCAGTTTGTCCCGGCTGGTGCCGATCTCCGCGAGGAACTGCTCCAGGCCCGGGCCGTTGGTGGCGAACTGTACGTAGAAGCGGCTGGTCTTCCAGTTGTTCGTCTCGTAGGAGGCGACGGCGACGGCGTTCAGCGGGATCGGCACCTGGTAGAGGCGGCGCTGGACGCGCGAGGGCCAGCCCACGGTGAGGCCGGTCGCCGAGTACTTCTCCTCCTTCTGCTTGCCGCTGTCGCGGCTCTGGTTGGCGGAGATGACCAGGTAGCCCGCCGGGACGCCGATGAGCAGCACGATGATCAGCAGCGTCAGGGCACGGCGGCGGAACTTGCGGCGCGGGTCCTCCGGCGGGCGCTGGGGCTCGTCCGGAGGTGAGGCCTGGCGCGGCAGCGAGGCCGTCACAGCGTCCCCTGGGTCGTACGGCGGGACTCGGAGTAGCGCTCGTACCGCTCGTAGCGCTCCACACGGCGGCGCTTGGCGCGGCGGAAGCGGCGGGCGACGAGGCGGGCGAGGTCGGCGGCGCCGACCATCCCCGCCTCGGGGCCGAGCTGGGCGCGGGCGATACGGGCCTCGGGGCGGTAGCCGCGGCCGGTCAGGTGGCGGCGGAAGGCGTCGCGCGCGGGCCCGATGAGGAGGTCGTCGGCCGCGCTGACGCCGCCGCCGATGACGAAGCAGGAGGGGTCCAGGGCCGCCGCCAGGTTGGCGATGCCGACGCCGAGCCACTGGCCGATGTCCTGGAGCAGCTCGATGCACATGGCGTCGCCCTCGCGGGCGAGCTCGGTGATCATCGGGCCGGTGATGTCGCCGATGTTGCCCTTGACGTGCTCGATGATCCCGTACGCGACCGGGGAGTCCGCGGCGGCGAGTTCGCGGGCCTCACGGACCAGCGCGTTGCCGGAGCTGTACTGCTCCCAGCAGCCGCGGTTGCCGCACGGACAGCGGTGGCCGCCGGGGACCACCTGCATGTGACCGAACTCGCCCGCGACGCCGAACTTGCCGCGCTTGACCTGGCCGTCCTCCAGCAGCGCGCCGCCGATGCCGGTGCCGAGCGTGATCATGACGAGGTTGTCCTCGCCACGCCCCGCGCCGAACCGCCACTCCGCCCAGGCGGCGGCGTTGGCGTCGTTGTCGACCAGAACCGGGACGGCGAGCCGTCCGGCGAGGCGGTCGCGCAGCGGCTCGTTGCGCCAGGACAGGTGGGGGGCGAAGAGGACGCGGTTGCGCTCGGCGTCGACCCAGCCGGCCGCACCGATGCCGACTGCGTGCACGTCGTGCCGGTCGGAGAGGTCCAGGACCAGCTCCACGATGGTGTCCTCGACGACCTTGGGGCTCTTGGACTTGTCCGGCGTCTCGGCGCGGAGCTTCTCCAGGATGTTGCCGTCGGCGTCGACGACGCCCGCCATCACCTTCGTGCCGCCGATGTCGATACCGACGGTGGGGACGCGGGGCGCCGTCAGGTGGGAACGGCGTTCACGCGTCCCTACGGTCCGCAGGACAGTGGCCCGCGCGGAGCCGCGGTGTGCGAGGTCGCGGTAGGTGCTCATCGGGCCGATTCTGCCTCACCGTGCCATGGGAGCGCATGGCGGAGTCCCACCGCGCTCTTCGGGACGCTCCGCCGGAGCGTCCCGAAGAGCCTTGGGCCGTATGTGAACCGTGGGCTGTATGTGGCTGGTCGCGCCAACGCAGCGGAGTCGGACATTTCACAGCCCCGCGCCCCTTAAGAGGCGCTCCGCTCCAGCTCGTGACGGAGGTCGTCCAGCTCGCTGCCGCCCGCCATCTGGCGGGTCAGCTCGTCGAGGGTGATCTCGTCGCGGGTGTGGCTGCCGAACATGGCGCCGCGCTTCAGGAGGACGAAACGGTCGCCCACCAGGTACGCGTGGTGCGGGTTGTGGGTGATGAGGACCACGCCGAGACCGGCGTCCCGCGCGGCGGCCACGTACTTGAGGACCACGCCGGACTGCTTCACGCCGAGCGCGGCGGTGGGCTCGTCGAGGACGAGGACCTTCGCGCCGAAGTGGACCGCGCGGGCGATCGCCACGCACTGGCGCTCACCGCCGGAGAGGGTGCCGATGGGCTGGTCGACGTCACGCAGGTCGATGCCCATGCGCAGCAGCTCCGCGTGAGTGGTCCGGCGCATGCGGTCGACGTCCATGCGCTTGAAGGGGCCCGTGCCCCTCGACAGCTCGGAGCCGAGGAAGAAGTTCCGCCACACCGGCATCAGCGGGACCACGGCGAGGTCCTGGTAGACGGTGGCGATGCCCCGGTCCAGGGCCCCGCGCGGGGAGGTGAGCCGGGTCTCCTCGCCCTCGATGCTCAGGGTGCCGGCGTCGTGCTGGTGCAAACCCGCGATGATCTTGATCAGTGTGGACTTGCCCGCGCCGTTGTCGCCGAGCACACACGAGATCTCCCCCGCGTGCACCACCAGCGAGACGCCTTCGAGGGCGCGGATGTTGCCGTAGTACTTGCTGACGTCGTCGAGTTCGACGAGCGCCGTGCGTTCCGTGGCGGCCGCGCCGGTCGTCTTTCCCGCGTCCGTCGTCATGCCGTCGCCGTCCGTCGTCATGCCGTCGCCTCCGCGCGCTTGCGGACCCAGTGGTTGAGCAGGGTCGCCAGGAGCAGCATCACTCCCAGGAAGAACTTGAACCAGTCCGGGTTCCACTCGGCGAACACGATGCCCTTGCTCACCATGCCGAAGATCAGCGCGCCGACCGCCGCGCCGACCGCGGAGCCGTAGCCGCCGGTGATCAGACAGCCGCCGATGACGGCCGCGATGATGTAGATCAGCTCGTTGCCCACGCCCTCGCCGGACTGCACGACGTCGAACGAGAACAGCAGGTGCTGCCCGGAGATCCAGGCGCCGAAGGCGACACCCATGTAGAGGCCGATCTTCGTCTTGTTGACTGGGACGCCGACCGCGCGGGCCGCGTCCTCGCCGCCGCCGACGGCGTAGATCCAGTTGCCGAAGCGGGTGCGCAGCAGGATCCAGGTGGCGACGACGACCAGGGCCAGCCACCACAGGATGGTGATCTTGAAGTCGACGCCGCCGATGGTGAACGTCGAGGCGAAGACGTCCCTGGCCGAGGAGAAGCCCTGCATGTCGGAGATCGACTTCGTGGACACCGTGCCGCTGATCAGCTTGGTGAAGCCGAGGTTCATGCCGGTCAGCATCAGGAAGGTGCCGAGCGTGATGATGAAGCTCGGCGGGTCCGTACGGGTCAGCATGACGCCGTTGAAGACGCCGATCGCCAGCGTGACGACCAGCGAGACGATGACGCCGACCCAGACGTTCGCGGTCATCTGGTAGCTGAACATCGAGGAGATCAGCGCGGAGCTGGTCACCATGACGCCCGCGGAGAGGTCGAACTCGCCGCCGATCATCAGCAGCGCGACCGGTACGGCCATGATGCCGATCGTCGAGGAGGCGTACAGCACCGTGCTGAGGCTCGCGGCCCGTACGAAGCTGTCCGCGAAGATCGCGAAGAAGAGGAAGACCGCGATCGCGCCGACCACGGAGCCGAGCTCGGGCCGGCCCATGAGTCTGCGCAGTGGCGAGGTCTTCAGGAGGCGCTCGTCGACCTCGGTGTCGGGCGACGGCGCGGGTGCAGGCGCGGTGGCGCTCATCGGGTACCCCGCTTGGTGTACTCCTCGAGCGCGGCGGCCTGATCCTTGGTGATGATCTGCGGGCCGGTGAGGACCGGCTTGCCGCCGCCGAGGACATCGGCGTTGTACCTGTAGAGCCACAGCAGGTCCACGGCCTCGTAACCCTGGAGGTAGGGCTGCTGGTCGACCGCGAAGCCGAGTGTGCCGTCCTTGAGCTCCGCGGCCACCTTCGCGTTCAGGTCGAAGGTGTCGATCTCCGCCTTGCTGCCCGCGTCGGCCTTCGCCTTCACCGCGGTGTCCGCGTACGGGGCGCCGAGCGTGACGACCGTGTCGATGGACTTGTCGGCCTGCAGCTTGGCGCCGATGGACGACTGCACGTCCGGCATGCTGGTGCCCTGGACGTAGAGGTTCTGCACGGTGCCGTGGAAGGTGTTCTTCACACCCGCGCAGCGCTGCTCGTGGCCGACGTTGCCCTGCTCATGCAGGATGCACAGGGCCTTCTTGCGGCCCCGCTTGTTCAGTTCCTCGCCGACCGCCTCGCCGGCGATCGTCTCGTCCTGCCCGATGTGGGCGAGCGCGCCGAACGCCTTGGACTGCTCGGAGCCGGAGTTCACCGTGATCACGGGAATGCCGGCCTTCTCGGCGCGCGCGACGGCGGCCTTCATCGCGTCCGGCTTGGCCAGCGTGACGATGATGCCGTCGACCTGCTTGTCCACGGCGGCGTCGACGAGCTGCGCCTGCTGCTGCGCCTCGGCGTTGTGCGAGTACAGGAAGTTGATGTTGTCCTTGACCGCGGCCTGCTTGGCGCCGTTCTGCACGATGTCCCAGAACGTGTCGCCATCGCCCGAATGGGTGATCATCGCGAAGGTCCACTTGGGCGTGTTCACCGCGGCCCTGCCCTGGGCCGCGGCCGCCTTACGGGCATCCTCGGCCCGCTTCCCGCCGGTGCTGCTGCATCCCGCGAGGGACACCCCCAGCGCCCCTGCGAGCGCGATGCTTACCCAGGTCCGAGTCCGTGCCACGAGGCCGTGCCCTTCTTGCTGTGTTCTTTGGTGCGCCGGGGCCCGCGAAGCGGCCCGGCGGGCCGTTCCGCAGGCCCCGGGGGCCGACATCTCGCCGGCCCCAAACGCCCAAGTATCGAACACTGGGATCGTGCACCCCATCAGCGGGTCCCGCGCGCGGTGTACTTCTCGAGGGTCGAGGCGTCCTTCTCGGTGATGATGGCCGGGCTGGTCAGGACCGTCTTGCCGCCGCCGAGGATGTCGCCGTTGGTCTTGGGCGTTCCCCCACACTCGCCGCCTGCTTGGCGCCGCTCTGCACGATGTCCCGGAAGGTGTCACCCTCGCCCGAGTGCGTCACCATCGCGGTCTTCAGACGGGGCGTACTCGCGGCCTTGCCGCCGCTGCCGTTCGGGCTGTACGCCTGGTCGGAACGCCCTCTTTTCCGCCGCTCCTTTGCGGCTGAGGGGAGTTCCAGCTTTGCGCCCGCACACCAGTCAATGGACTTTTTAGAACATTCTTACGATTCAAATTCGGCCTCGCCGAAGTCGATTCACCACCCCTTCACGACCGCTTCACGGCCGTACGAGGAGCTGGAATTCGAAGGAGTAGCGCGCGGCACGGTACATGTGGCTGCCGAACTCCACCGCGCGTCCGGTGTCGTCGAAGGTGGTGCGCTGCATCGTGAGCAGCGGTGCCCCCTCGGGCTCACCGAGCCGCTCCCCCTCCTCCGCGGTGGCCGCGCGGGCGCCGATGGACTGGCGGGCGCTGTGCAGCGTGATGCCCGCGGCCCGCATCAGCCGGTACAGACCGGTGGCCTCCATCTGCTCGCTGTCCAGCTCCAACAGCTCCGGGGGCAGGTAGTTGCAGAGGTACGCCATCGGCTCCCCGTGGGCGAGCCGCAGCCGCTCCACCCGGTGTACGTCACTACCCTCGGCCACGCCCAGAGCGGCCGCGACCTCGGCGGACGCCGGTACGACGGTGTTGACGAGCACCCGGGTCGCGGGGCGCTGCCCGGCCGCCTCCAGGTCGTCGTACAGGCTGCTGAGCTCCAGGGGCCGCTTGACCTGGCTGTGCACGACCTGGGTGCCGACGCCGCGGCGGCGCACCAGCAGGCCCTTGTCGACGAGGGACTGGATGGCCTGGCGGACCGTGGGCCGGGACAGCCCGAGCCGCCCCGCGAGCTCGATCTCGTTGCCGAGAAGGCTGCCCGGGGTCAGGGTCCCGTGCTCGATCGCGGCCTCCAGCTGTTGGGACAGCTGGAAGTACAGCGGGACCGGACTGCTGCGGTCGACGCTGAGCTGGAGCGACACGGTCGGATCCTCATCTGGTTTCGGCACGGGCCGAGCGTAGCTCTGGGAGATGTTGACGGGAAGTTGTGTAGTTCGATTGTCCGGACAAAGCATTGACAGCGTGCCTGGTGGGCCTCACTTTGTTCCCATGCGCATCGGACTTATCGGAACGGGTCGTATCGGCACATTTCACGCGACCGTTCTCAACCGCCACCGCGAGGTCGGCTCCCTCATCGTCACGGACGCGGACACGGTGAGGGCGCATGCGGTCGCGGACCGGCTGGGCGCGACGGCGGCGCCCAGCGTGGACGAGATCTTCACCTGGGGCGTGGACGCCGTGGTCATCACGGCGGCCACCTCGGCGCACGGCGAACTGATCGGTCGGGCAGCGCGCCTGGGGCTCCCGGTGTTCTGCGAGAAGCCCATCGCGGTCGATCTGCCGGGCACGCTGTCCGCGCTTGCCGAGGTCGACGCGGCCGGCACGGTCCTGCAGCTGGGTTTCCAGCGCCGCTTCGACACGGGCTACACGACCGCGCGCGAGGCGGTGCGCTCGGGACGGCTCGGCCGGCTGCACACGATCCGTGCGATGACCTCAGACCAGTCGCCGCCCCCGGCCGCGTACCTCCCGATCTCCGGCGGCATGTACCGCGACTGCCTCGTCCACGACTTCGACATGCTGCGCTGGATCACCGGCCACGAGGTCGTCGAGGTGTACGCGATGGGCTCCGACGCCGGGCCCTCGATGTTCCGTGAGGCTCATGACATCGACACGGCCGCCGCCGTCCTCACCCTGGACGACGGCACACTCGCCACGACGACGGCGACCCGGCTGAACGGCGCGGGCTACGACGTGCGCATGGAGCTGGCCGGCGAGCTGGACCAGATCGGCGTCGGCCTGGACGACCGTACGCCGATCGCCTCCACCGAACCGGCCGGACCGCCGGCCGCCGACAAGCCGTGGACCGGCTTCCTGGAGCGCTTCGGCCCCGCCTACGAGGCCGAGCTCGCCGCCTTCGTCGACGTCGTGCGCGGCGAACGCGCCAACCCCTGCGACGGGCAGGAGGCCCTGCACGCACTGCGCATCGCCGAGGCCTGCGAGCTGTCGCGGCTGGAGAGACGCCCGGTGTACCTGGCGGAGATCCCCGGCAGACGGGACTGAGCGAGCACGTCGGTGCCCCTCCCCACCCGAAGCCACACCATCGTCACCCCCGACTCCCCCACGCACCACCACTCACCAGCGCACCGGCAGGCTGCGCAGACCGCGCATCAGCATGCCGGAGAGCCAGTCACCAGGGGGCCCGTCCAGCGCGAGGTCCGGGCATCTCTCCAGCAGGGAGCGCAGCGCGACCCGGGCTTCGAGACGGGCCAGCGGCGCACCCAAGCAGTAGTGGATGCCGTGCCCGAAGGAGAGATGGCCCTGCGGGGCGCGGTGGATGTCGAAGCGGTCCGGATCCGGGCAGCGCGCCGCGTCACGGTTGGCGGCATCGAGCCCGATCATCACCGAGTCACCGGCCGCGATGGCCCTGCCACCGATCTCCAACGGCTCCGCCGCATAGCGGTACGTCGCCGTCTCGACCGGTCCCTCGAAGCGCAGCACCTCCTCCACCGCGCCGTCGAGGAGCGTCATGTCGGCCCGCAGCGCGGCGAGTTGGCCGGGGTGGGTGAGCAGAGCATGCACGCCGTTCGTGATCAAATTGACCGTGGTCTCGTGGCCCGCGACCAGCAGGATGAACGCCATCCCGCGCAACTCGTCCCGGGAGAGCCGGTCGCCGTCCTCGGCCCGGGTGCGGATGAGGTCGCTGAGCAGGTCGTCGCCAGGTGCCGTGCACCGCTTGTCCTCGATCAGCTCATCGAGATAGGCGGCCAGCTGCCGGACGGCGGCCAGCTCGGAATCTCCATCGGTCGGCGTCACGATCTCGTTCGACAGCGCGCGGAACGTCACCCGGTCGATGTCCGGAACGCCGAGCAGCTCGCAGATGACGGTGATCGGCAGCGGATAGGCGAACGAGTCGACGAGGTCGGCGCCCCTCTTCGGCAGCATCTCGTCCAGCAGTTCGTCGGTGATCTGCTGGACGCGCGGGCGCATCGCCTCCACCCGCCGCATGGTGAACGCGCCCGTGACGAGGGAGCGCAGCCGGGTGTGCTCCGGCGGGTCGGCGATCAGCACATACCGGCCCATCAGCTCCTCTTCGAGCGAGCTCCACCCCCCTCTCCTCGTGTCCTTGGAGAGCCTCGGGTCGGCGAGGGCGGCCCGCGCCTCCTCGTACCCGACGACGAGCCAGCCCTCGTACGCACCCGGCTGCGGCGTCCGCACCCAGTGGACGGGGCCGCGCTCGCGCAGCGCCGCATACACCGGATACGGGTCCCTCGTGAACCCCGCGCCGTACTCCCCCAGATCGATCATGGTCCCCCTCCCGTTGTCCTTCCAACGCGCGGGCCCCGCGCTCAGTGCCCGTCGTCTCCCTCCAGAAGTCCCGCGTCGTACGTCAACAGGGCTATCTGAACACGGTTGTTGAGGCCGAGCTTGGCGAGGACCCGTGAGACATGGGTCTTGACGGTGGCGACGCTCATGTACAGCTCGGCGGCGATCTCGGCGTTGGAGGAACCCCGGCCGACGGCCACGGCGACCTCGCGTTCGCGGTCGTTGAGCGCGCCGATCCGGTCCCGGGCGCCGGTGCGCCGCCCACCCGGCGCCCCACCGGCCGCGTGCTCCATCAACTGGCGGGTGACGGCGGGCGAGAGCACGGGATCACCGGCCGCGACCCGGCGTACCGCGTCGAGGATCTCCACAGGCGGCGTGTCCTTGAGAACGAACCCGGCGGCACCCGCGCGCAGCGCCCGCAGCACCTGATCGTCGGCGTGAAACGTGGTGAGGACCACGATCTGCGGCGCGTCCTCGCGCCCTCGCAGCCGTTCGGTGGCCGTGAGTCCGTCGACCACCGGCATCCGGATGTCCATCAGGACGACGTCCGGGCGGGTGCGGTCGACGAGCGCCTCGACCTCACTGCCGTCCGCGGCCTCGCCGACGATCTCGATGTCGTCGGCGCCGCCCATCATGAAGGACAGGCCGGCCCTGACCAGCGGATCGTCGTCGACGAGAAGCAGCCGGATCGCATTCATGGTGCCTACCGTAGGTTGCCCGCCGGAGCATTACCCACGCTTCGACCGTGACGAACGACTACCGTCGGCCGACAGGACAGTATCGACGGGGTCTCTCCCAGGAGTGAGGAGTTCAGTGCGCTATCGGCTCTTGGGCAGGACCGGCCTGCGCGTCTCGGAGTTGTTCCTCGGTGCCATGACGTTCGGGGAGCAGGGCGGGGTGGGAGCGCCGAAAGAGGAGTGCGCGCGGATCCTCGACGCGTACGCGGAGGCGGGCGGCAACGTGGTGGACACGGCCGTCAACTACCGGGGCGGCGCCAGCGAGGAGATCGTGGGGGAGTTACTCAAGGGCCGACGCGACCGTTTCGTCGTCTCCACCAAGTACACCGTCTCCCGTGACGGCACCGACCCGAACGCCGCCGGGAACCACCGCAAGAACCTCGCCCTCTCCCTGGAGACGAGCCTGCGGCGCCTCGACACGGACTACATCGACGTCTACTGGGTGCACATCTGGGACCGGAACACACCGGTCGAGGAGACCATGCGCGCCCTGGACGACGCCGTAAGGTCCGGCAAGGTCTTGTACGTGGGCATCTCGGACGCGCCCGCCTGGGTGGTCTCACGGGCCAACACCCTTGCCGAGTGGCGGGGTTGGTCCCCCTTCACCGCACTCCAGGTGCCCTACAGCCTGCTCAGCCGCGACGCGGAGCGCGAGCTCCTCCCCATGGCGGAGACCCTCGGCATGTCGGTGGCCGCGTGGAGCCCGCTGCAGAACGGCGTTCTGTCGGGCAAGTACACACGTCCGGGCGGCGTGGCCCCCGGCACGGCGACCCGCCTCTCCCCCGAGGCGATCGGGGAACTCGAACGGACGGTGGCCGAAGCGGTCCAGTCGGCGGCCGACGAACTAGGCGCCTCCCCCGCCCAAGTGGCCATCGCCTGGACCATGGCCCACTCCCCCACCGTCCACCCCATCATCGGCGCCCGCCACGTCACCCAGCTCACCGACAACCTGGGCGCGAGGGAACTCACCCTCCCCGACCACATTCTGACCAGCCTGGAGGAGGCCACGGCCTTCCGCACAGGCTTCCCGACCGACTTCATCAACGAAACAGCGAGCTGGGTATACGGCACCGCAGGCCACCGGGTAATCCCCCGCACCCCCTGACACACCCGCAGCCGCAGCCGCAATGCGACGCGAGGGGCCGTGGCGGTGCGTCGCAAGCCCGTCGCCTACGTTCGGATCGAGCAGCGGCTCCCTTGCCCGGCCCACGTCTGATCCAGCGGCGACGGGCTCGACGCACCGCCGCGGCCCCGCCCCAACTCGCAACCGCGGGCGCACCGCACACTCACCCACGCACCCGCGGGCGCACCGCACGCTCACCCACGCAGCCGCACCCCACGCTCACCCACCCCACGGCAGCCACGCCCGCACCAAGAAGCCCCCACCCCCGTCGGACCCGTGCTCCAGACGCCCCCCGGCCAGAGTGGCCCGCTCCGTCAGCCCGATCAGCCCCTGCCCGGAACCCGGCACATGCGGCACCTCCCCCGGAGGGGCCGGATTTCGCACGGACACACTCAGACCGTCACCCGGAGCACCCGAGACATCAACCGTGACCTCGGCTCCCGGAGCGTGCTTACGAGCGTTCGTCAGTCCTTCCTGGGCGATGCGATACACGGTCCGCCCGACGGACGCGGGCACAGCCGCGGCATCGGTGACCCGCAGATCGAGGGCCACCTTCATCCCCGCCTCACGCGACTCGGAGACCAGCGCGTCCAACGCGCCGAGCGTCGGCTGCGGCCGCCCCGCGTCGTCGGAGTCACCCGCCCGCAGCACCCCGATGATCTCCCGCAGATCCTGCAGGGCCTCGTGCGCGCTCTCCCGGATCACCCCGGCGGCCCGCGCGACCTCCTCGCGAGGCGCGTCCGGCCGGAACTCCAACGCCCCCGCGTGCACGCTCAACAGTGTCAGCCGGTGCGCGAGCACATCGTGCATCTCGCGCGCGATCGCCTCGCGCGCCAGCCGCTGCGCCTGCTCGGCCCGTAGCGCGGCCTCCGTCTCGGCCCGCCGCGCCCGGTCCCGCAGACTCAGCATGAGCTGCCGCTTGGACCGTACGAACATGCCCCAGCCGACGACCGCCAGCGTCAGCAGCGCGGTGACGGCGATGGCGGCGGCGTAGGACAGATCGGGATCGGGGCGCAGCCAGAAGTAGACCGGAAGCAGGGCGAGCTGGAGACCTGCGACCCAGCCCACGTACTTGAGGGGCCGGTGCACGGCGAGCGTGAAGAGGGCGACCAGGCCTGTGCCGCCCGCGGTGTTGGAGAGCAGTCCGACGGGGATCATCGCCACGGCCAGCCCCAGCGGCCACCGACGGCGCGACCACACGGCGAGGCAGGCGAGTCCGCCGATCCACTGGTCGACGACGGCGAGGGCGTGCGGGGTGTCCGGGTCGCGGGTCAGCGTGTGCGCGGCCATCACCCCGATGACGACGGCCAGCAGAAAGCAGCCGAAGTCGACCACCCAGTCACGCGCGGTACGCCGGGGCCGTCCGCCCCGCCCCGTCCGCTCGGGGCCGAGTTCCGCGACCACGGCCGACGGCAGCAGCCAGCGCCGCCCAGGCAGAACGGGTGCCATCGGCACCGGATTGTCACCACTCACGGTCGACAAATCTACGAGGCCCGCGCCGCAGCCACCTCCCCCGCGGCGGCGATCGTCGACCAAAGTAGCGGCGCCGCATACTTTCGTCCGGACGTACCTCGCCCCGCGGCCCATGAACGTGGGGGGAACCGCGGGGCGAGGATCTTCCGCAAAGCGGTCAAAACAGTCAAACCGGTTGAAGCGGATGGCGCGGTCAAACCAGTCGTACGCGCAGCCCTCGGCTCAGCAGCCGAAGTTGATCAGCTTGAACGTGACGTAGTGGTC
Source organism: Streptomyces sp. NPDC058086 (assembly GCF_042885015.1). Lineage (NCBI taxonomy): Bacteria > Bacillati > Actinomycetota > Actinomycetes > Kitasatosporales > Streptomycetaceae > Streptomyces > Streptomyces sp. NPDC058086. Next base: position 117,659 of record NZ_JBHVST010000008.1, read on the forward strand.
CGAGGTGTAGTAGTCCTCCTGCGTCTTCTTGCCGGTCACGATGCGCTTGGCGCCGCGCGTCGAGGAGCCCGGCGTGATGACGGTGTACTCGTGGTAGTACCCGGTGGACTGGGAGGGCAGGACACCCTCCCGGTTCTGGAAGACGACCCCGTCCTGCGAGTACGGGAAGGGACCGCCGGACGCGATCAGGTCCAGCGTGTCGTACGCCTGCGACGGCAGCTTGCCGTAGCAGATGCTGCCCACGGCGGTGGCCGCCGCATTGGCGGGGACCACGGTGGTGCCGCCGATGAGCAGCGCGGACGTGAAGGCGACCAGGGCGCCGATACGAGTGATTCGTGGGGGGAATCTCATGACTCTAGGATGACGCGCGTAGACCCTGGCATGTCAATGTCAAGGCAGAGGATTTCTCCCACCAAGTCCGATGAATTTTCCGGGAGTTAACGAAGCCCGACACGACGCCGGGCGCGGTCAGCTGCTCGCGGGACCTTCGGCGGTAGTGTGCCGAGGGACGGTGCAGTGTGCACACGACGCCATCCACGGTGAGGGGCGATGATCGTTTCGGTGGTGTCGATGCCGGAGGGCGTCGTCGTTCGCACCGGTCTGACACAGGCCCGGGAGCGCCTCGCGGCGCCCTCCGGCTTCGTGATCGTGGACATCGACCTGGGAGACGAACCCCCACTCGACGACGCGCCGCTCTCCCGTCGGCTCGGACTGGACGACGCGGCCGGGGAGTGGCTCGGCAGAGCGGACGAGCACGTCCGGGCCGAGTACCACGACGGGACTGCGATCGGCGTCGTTCCGGTGGTCAGCGGAAACGAGGTCACCCATATCCATGTCCTTACCGACGAGCGCCGCTTCATCACGGTGCACCACGGGCCCGTCGAACTGATCGAGGCCTTCCTCGACCAACTGCCGCAGGACCTGCCCCCCGACGCGGTGACGACGCTGTTCCTGTTCCTGCAAGGGGTCCTGGAGACCTTTCGCCGAGCCGTCACGCAGGCCCATCTGGAGGTCGAGGACCTGGAGGAGGCGATGTTCGAGCGGCGGCAGCCGGAGCACGTCCAACGGCTGGCCCAGCTGCGACGGCGCGCGGCCCATCTGCATCGCGCGTTCCTGCCGTACGCCGCGGTCGCCCAGGAGATCCTGGTGCGCCGCAGGATGGCGGATCACCACCTCTCGGAGGAGCGGCAGGCGATGAACCGGCTGCACGAGCACACCGTGCAGCTGGTCCTCGTGGAGATCGAGGCGCTGCGGGACGCGGCCCGGCGGGCCGCGACCAGCTACGCGTCACTCGTCGCCGATCAGCAGAACGTCGTGATCAACAGGCTCACCATCGTCTCGATGGTCTTCTTGCCGCTGTCGTTCCTGACCGGCTTCTTCGGCATGAACTTCGCCTACCTCACCAACCGGCTGATGAGCGAGGACTCCTTCCTGGAGTTCGGCGTGGGTCTGCAGGTGGGTGCCGTGATCGTCGCCCTGTACTACGTGCTGTACCGCACGCACTGGCGGCAGCTGCGCGACAGCCGTGCCCGCGACGCCGCCGACGACCAGCCCTGATCACGGCCCGCCGGGACCCGCGCGGCAGCGCGGCCTCAGCCGCCGAGCTCCTGGTACCTGGCCGTCAGGGCCGTGGCGCCCTCCTCCGTGAGGGAGCCGAACAGACGCAGGCGGGAGATGCCTCCGTCGGGAAAGATGTCCACGCGCGCGTGGGTCCCGCTCACCGGCGCGGCGAGGACGAAGCGGTGGTTGGTGTCGGGCTGGAGGCGGGTACGGGGGAGGATCTCCGTCCAGTCGCCGTCGTCGCCGTCCTTCACCGACACCGACGCCCAGCCGGCGCTGTTGCCCTTCAGGTACGCCGTGTCGATCTCCAGGGCGCGGATCTCGGACTGGGCGACCAGCTGGTAGCGGATCCAGTCGTTGCCCTGGTCGCGGCGGCGGCGGGTCTCCCATCCGTCGTCCATCTTGCGGGAGCGCCCCGGCTGGATGGTGTTCGTGGCGGGCGAGTAGAAGAGGTTGGACGCGTCCTCGACCCGGCCGCCGTTCTCCAGGGCGAGGACGTCGAAGGTGCCGAGCGCGCAGAGCCACTCCGGGTCGGCCACGACCTCGCCGTACACACGCAGCCGGGCGATGCCGCCGTCGGGGTGCTGGTTGACGCGGAGGTGGGTGAAGCGCTGCTCGACCAAGACGGCGAAGCCGTTGGCGGCGTGGCCGCCGACCGCCGTGCGCGGTACGAGCGTCGTCCACTTCACGTCGTCCGCGAGGAGTTCCTCCGGTGACGGGGAGCCGGGGACCGAGGCGCCCTCGACCGACACCGCCTGGGGGTAGTTGCCGCGGAAGTGGGCCGTGTCGACCACCACCCCGCGTACGACACCGGGTGCGCCGAGCCGGACGAGCGCCCAGTCGTGGTCCTCGGCCGTCGGCCACGGGTGCTCGGCCGAGGCGCCGCGGCGCCGCCGCGTCTCCCAGCCGTCCATGATCTTGCCCTTGTGCCCGAAGTGCTCGGGGTCGAACTCGGCGCGCCCGGGCAGCAGGAGATTCTCGCGCTGGGCGAAGAACTCGTCGTTGGCGGCGATGACCCCGGCGCCGAGCTGCCGGTCGGCGAGGTTGGCGTACTGGGTGAAGGGGAAGTCGGCGGTGCGGTGGTCCGCGTACGGGTCGCCGCCTCCGTAGGGGTTCGCGTCGCCGGTGAAGTGAGGAATCGCCGTCACGTTGATCAGGTCTGCCTTTCGAGGTCGGCCGCTACGGATGCGGGTGCGGGTGCGGGTGCGTTCGAGGGCTACGGGGTGCGCGTCAGGAGTTCGCCGCCGGGGGCGCCGAACTCGCCGTCGGCCACGATGCGCTCGCCTCGCAGCCAGGTGGACTTCACGACCCCGCTGAGCGTTCGGCCGGCGTACGCCGTGACCCGGTTGCGGTGCTGCAGCGCGGCGGGATCCACGGTGAAGGTCTCGTCGGGGGCGAGGACGGCGAAGTCGGCGTCAAGGCCCACCGCGATGGCGCCCTTGCGGGAGTCCAGGCCGACCAGTCGGGCCGTGCGCGTGGACATCCAGCGGACCACGTCCTCCAGACTGTGACCGCGCTTGCGGGCCTCCGTCCAGACCGCCGACAGGCTCAGCTGAAGCCCGGAGATGCCGCCCCAGGCGGTCGCGAAGTCGTCCGTCTTCAGGTCGGCCGTGGACGGCGAGTGGTCGGTGACGACGCAGTCGATCGTGCCGTCGGCCAGCGCCTGCCACAGCAGGTCCTGGTTGGCGGCCTCGCGGATGGGCGGGCAGCACTTGAACTCGCTGGCCCCGTCGGGGACTTCCTCGGCCGTCAGGGTCAGGTAGTGGGGGCAGGTCTCCACCGTGATCCGCACGCCCGCACGCTTGGCCTCGGCGATCAGGGGCAGCGCGTCGGAGGACGACAGGTGCAGCACGTGCACACGCGCGTGGAGGCGTTCGGCCTGCGCGATGAGGTTGCCGATGGCGGTGTCCTCGGCGTCGCGCGGACGCGAGGCCAGGAAGTCGGCGTACCTCCGGCCGCCCTTCTGAGGGGCGGCGGCGAGGTGGTGCGGGTCCTCGGCGTGCACGATGAGCAGGCCGTCGAACGCGGCGATCTCTGCCAGGGACCGGGCCAGTTGCTCCTGGTCCAGCTCGGGGAACTCGTCCACGCCGGACGGCGACAGGAAGGCCTTGAAGCCGAAGACTCCCGCGTCGTGCAGCGGGCGCAGGTGCTTGACGTTGTCGGGGAGGGCACCGCCCCAGAAGCCGACGTCGATGTGCGCCTTGGAGCGGGCGACGTCCTGCTTCGTACGGAGGTGGTCGACCGTGGTCGTCGGCGGGAGGGAGTTGAGCGGCATGTCGACCAGGGTGGTGATGCCGCCGGCCGCGGCGGCGCGCGTCGCGGTCCAGAAGCCCTCCCACTCCGTGCGGCCGGGGTCGTTGACGTGCACGTGGGTGTCGACCAGGCCCGGCAGGAGGACGTCGTCGCCGAAGTCCTCCAGGCGGACGCCGGGCGGCACCTCGGCGTCGTACGCGAGCACGGCCGTGATCCTGCCCGCGGCGACCGCGACCGTGGCGGCGCGCGTCCCTTCGGGAGTGATGACGCGCGTCGAGCGCAGCATCAGTTCGACCCATCCGACGTCGGACACCCGGACCCCTCTCTCTGCCGCTGTCGACTCCCGCTGCCGCAGTTAACTTCCACGTAACGGAATTCAACGTTCTGTTGAAGGAGTCTTCACTCAAGCCCTCACGCCGTCAAGGGCTCACCCCTCCACCCTGCCCCCGAATGCGCCCCTCTGGATGTTTCCACAGAATGGAATTAGAATTCCACAAGGCAGAACGTAGCTACGCACCACCAAGGAGTCAACCAACAGCCGGGTAGGCTGCATCACTGCCCGCCCGTCACCCGCCACCGCCGTGTTCGAGGCCCTGCGGGCCGCCCCTCTCGATTCTGAGCCTTGAAAGGACCGCGCCGTGCCTGCGTCCAGCGCCAGCACCACCGACGACGCCAAGTCATCCGCCCCGAGCGGTGGTGTCCAGTCCCTCGAGCGCGCCTTCGACCTGCTCGAGCGCATGGCCGACGCCGGCGGGGAGGTCGGCCTGAGCGAGCTCTCCGTGAGCAGCGGGCTGCCGCTGCCCACCATCCACCGCCTCATGCGCACGCTCGTGGCCTGCGGTTACGTACGCCAGCAGCCGAACCGCCGCTACGCGCTCGGCCCCCGCCTGATCCGCCTGGGCGAGTCCGCCTCCCGGCTGCTCGGCACCTGGGCACGCCCCTACCTCGCCCGTCTGGTCGAGGAGACCGGCGAGACCGCGAACATGGCGCTGCTCGACGGGGACGAGATCGTGTACGTGGCCCAGGTGCCCTCCAAGCACTCGATGCGCATGTTCACCGAAGTGGGACGCCGGGTGCTGCCGCACTCCACGGGCGTGGGCAAGGCCCTGCTCGCGCACACCCCGGCGGACGAGGTGCGCGCACTGCTCGCCCGTACCGGCATGCCTGCCGCGACGGAGAAGACGATCACCACCCCGGACGGCTTCCTCACCGCGCTGGAGGAGGTGCGCCGGCTCGGCTACGCGGTCGACGACAACGAGCAGGAGATCGGCGTGCGCTGCCTGGCCGTCTCGGTCCCCGACTCCCCCACGGCCGCCGCCATCTCCATCTCCGGTCCCGCGGGCCGGGTCACGGACGCGGCCACGGAGATGATCGTGCCCGTGCTCCAGCAGGTCGCGGTGGAGCTGTCGGAGGCGCTGGCGAGCTCGGGCCCGGGGGCCTGACCGGCGCGCCCCGGGGATCACCCGGCGGCGAGGTCGGCGAAGTCCCGCGCCATGGCCCGGCGCGGAGCTCGGCGTTCGCGCCGTGCCGGGGCCTGTCCGGCGGATCAGGCCGCAGGGAACGGGCGGGGTCTCATCGACGCTGGTGAGCGGGGCTTGGTGCGTCCAGCTGCAAAGCGGAGGAGGGCGTCGACGCGATGGGGGTCCCCCCTGCGCGAGCGAAGCCGAGAGCTCGGGGGAGTCGGCAACCGACGACAACGCCGCTGGGGACACCCCCTGCTCGAAGAGCTTGGGGAAGGGCGTGCCAAGCCCCGCGTCTGCGGCATGATCCGCCGGACAGGCCACTAGGGCCGACGCGGGCACCGTCAGGACCGGGCAGCGGGCGTGCGCCGGCACCTGGCGGCGGACCGCGGCCCTACGAGCCCCCGTGCGGGCGCCGAGGACCAGGAGGTCGTCCGGGTGCGCGGCCAGCTGGCACAGGGGTCGGGACGGGACCGGACCACCCTGCGGACGACGGTGACCTCGGGCGGCGTACCGCCGAAGGCCTCCTCGAAGGCGCGGTCGAGCCGCGAAGAGGCATCGCGGGCGCAGCGGGCGGCCCAGGCGCTGTCGGGGTTGCGGACGTAGAGGACCTCCCCCTCGGGCGGCTCCCACGCGAGTACGGCCACGAGCACGCGGCCGCTGTCGCGGGCGGCACGGGCGGCGACCCGCAGCGCGGCGAGACTGGCGAGCGAGCCGCTGACGCCGACGACCACCTGTCCGGCGGCCGCCATCAGGACTCACCCCGGCGCAGCCGCGGCAGCCCGAGCCCCCCACCGGCACGGGCCGTGAAGCGGCGCCCCGCGACCAGCCTGCGCGCCCACTCCCGCACTGGCACCCCCGGCATCCGCTCCTCCTGGCGCCGCTGCATCTCCCGCTCCCCGCGATCGGTGAGGCAGTGGTCGCTTCCCTTGGCGCTGACGCTTCCCTTGGCGCTGATGCTCCCCTTCTCGTAGACGTGTCCGGCGTCGATCGACGTCACTCCACTCCCCTTTCCAGGCCAATGCGGTGGGACGATTTCCCCTGGTCCCCGAAGTCTGTACGCTGATTGGCCTGCCCTACAGGGCCAATGCAAGGGAGTTGGCATGGTGAACGGACCGGTGGTCCACGGAATGGACAGGACGCTGGGAAGCCGACAGCTCGCCGCGCTGCTGTCCGCCGTGCCCCACGCCGACGGCCGCCTCGGGTATCGCGCGCTGGCCGACGGTGTACGCAGGCTGCTCTTGGACGGCCGGATCGCGCTGCACGTCCGGCTGCCCGCCGAGCGCGAGCTGGCCTCCGCGCTCACGGTCAGCCGGGCCACGGTGACGGCGGCGTACGACCTGCTGCGGGAGGACGGGTTCGCGCGGAGCCGGCGGGGCGCGGGGACGTGGACGGAGCTGCCCGACGGCCACCGACCGGCCAATGTGGCCTCCTTCCCGGCCGACGACGGGGTGATCGACCTGGCCATCGCGGCGCCCGGCGCGCCCGAGGCGGAGCTCGCGGAGGCCTTCGCGGAGGCGGGCGTCCTGCTGGCCCGGCGCGCCTCGACACCCGGCTACCACCCCTACGGGATCCCGGAGTTGAGGGCCGCCGTCGCCGAGCGGTTCACCCGGCGCGGGCTGCCTACGCTGCCGGACCAGATCCTCATCACGAACGGCGCGCAGCAGGCCCTCTCACTGACGCTCGGGCTGCTCGGGCGGCCCGGTGACCGGATCCTGGTCGAGAACCCCTCGTATCCGAACGCGCTCGACGCGATGCGCCGCGCCGGACTGCGCACCACTCCCGTGCCTGTCACGGCGGAGGGCTGGGACCCGGGGCTGATCGACTGCGCGCTGCGGCAGGCGGCGCCCCGGCTCGCGTATCTGATCCCCGACTTCCACAATCCGACCGGGCATCTGATGCCGCTCGAACAGCGCCTGGCCGTACTGGAGTCGGTGCGCGCGACCGGCACCTGGCTGGTGATCGACGAGACGATGACGGACATCGCGCTGGATGTGCCCGGAGCGGCGCCGTTCGCCTCGCTCGCGCCGCGCGGGACGGGCGAACAGGTCGTGACGGTGGGGTCGTTGAGCAAGACGCACTGGGGCGGGCTGCGCCTCGGTTGGGTGCGGGCGGGATCCCGGCTGATCACGGAGCTGGCGACCGCACGGGTGCCCACGGACATGGGCGGCTCGGTCCTGGACCAGCTGGTCGCGCTCGGACTGCTGGCGCGCACGGACGAGGTGCTGCGCGAGCGGCTGCCCCGGCTGCGCGCCCAGCGGGACGCGCTCGCCGACTCGCTGACCCGCCATCTCCCGGACTGGCGCTGGCAGTTGCCGCCCGGCGGACTGACCTTGTGGATCGACCTGGGCCGCCCGATCGCCTCGTCGCTGGCCCGCGCGGCCCTGGCCCAGGGCCTGCGCATCGAGGGCGGTTCCCGCTTCGGCGCCGACCCGGGCACCCATGAGCACCGGCTGCGCTTCCCCTACACCCTGCCGTCCGACATGCTCGACGAGGCCGTACGCCGGCTCACGACCGCTCTGGACAGCGGGCTCACCGCGGCCGGGGCGGAGGCGGGCCGCCCGCACTGGGTGGCGTGAGCGGTACGCCGAAAGCGCACCCGGAGAAGGACCCCGGCCCCCTCAAGGGCGCCGGGGCGGTTCCCCGAACAGCTCCACCGCGCTGCGTACTCCCGCGAGGCCGGTCGACAGCGCGCTGACCGAGCCGATCGCGCCCGCGATCAGCAGTAAGGAGCGGCGCAGCCTGGGTATCTCGGGCAGACCGCTGAGGGCCATCGCGGCGAGCGCCGCGAGCTCGTCCTCGGCGATGCCCCGGTCGGGGAACTCGGCCGGGTGCGTGGCGAGTTCACGGCGCAGCCGGGAGACGGCGGTCCGCAGTTCCGCCACCCTCGGATCCTCGTCACTGCCGGTCACTGGCCTCTGTCCCAAGCTCCGCAACACAGCTCGCCCCCTCGCACGTCCTTGTGCGCACGCCCTTCGCCGGTCTGTCCCACACCCCATGGCGATGGTCGGGCGCCGGGGGACGCGGGCCAGTAAACGCCACCCGATGCGGTGGCGCCACCGCGCGGACCGAAATTCAGCCCCGCGAGACCGTGCCCTCGGCGCCGGGTCAGGTATGCAGGAGGTATGACGCACAGGGAAGACGGCGTATGACACACAGAGAAGACCAGGTGGCCGGGCTGCTCCTCGCGGCGGGCGGGGGGCGACGGCTCGGCGGGCGGCCCAAGGCGCTGCTCGAACACCGGGGGCGACCCCTCGTGGAGTACGCGGTGGGGGTGCTGCGCGCGGCCGGGTGCACGCGCGTCCACGTGGTGCTGGGGGCGCGGGCCGACGCCGTACGGGAGCGGGCGCGGCTCGACGGGTGTGTGCTCGTGGACAACCCGGGGTGGGAGCACGGCATGGGTTCGTCGCTACGGGCCGGGCTCGGCTCGCTCGCCGGCACGGGCGCGCGGGCGGCACTGGTCTCACTGGTCGACCAGCCCGGCATCGGGCCGCGGGCGGTCGCGCGGGTGCTCGCCGCCTACCAGGACGACACCTCGCTGGTTTCCGCGGCGTACGACGGAGTGCGCGGCCACCCCGTCCTCTTCGGCGCCGCCCACTGGGCCGGTGTCGCGGCGAGTGCCACCGGTGACCGGGGGGCACGCGCCTATCTGAAGGAGCACGAGGCGGCGATCACGCTCGTCGAGTGCGGTGACGTGGCGGAGCCGTACGACATCGACACGGAGGACGATCTAGGACACCTTGAGTGAACGGCGTGGCACTGAGCGCCACGTTGCCTCGACCTGGAGAATCTCGACATCAACAAACCATTGAACTTCCACCATGAGGAAACTATTATCCACTGTTCAGAAGCGCCGGGCTGCTCTCCAGGCGCTGATCTCCCTACCCGGGTCGCCTGGCACCCGGTGCCACGCTCGCTGAAGGAAGTGACAGCTCATGTCCGCACCAGCGCCGTCCCCGCTGGCCATCGTCGACGCCGAGCCCCTGCCCCGGCAGGAAGAGGTCCTCACGGACGCGGCCCTCGCCTTCGTGGCCGAGCTGCACCGGCTGTTCACGCCCCGGCGTGACGAGCTCCTCGCCCGCCGCGCGGAGCGCCGCGCCGAGATCGCCCGCACCTCCACGCTCGACTTCCTCCCCGAGACCGCCGCCATCCGCGCGGACGACTCCTGGAAGGTGGCCCCCGCCCCGGCCGCCCTGAACGACCGCCGTGTCGAGATCACCGGCCCCACCGACCGCAAGATGACCATCAACGCCCTCAACTCGGGCGCGAAGGTGTGGCTCGCGGACTTCGAGGACGCCTCGGCACCCACCTGGGAGAATGTGGTCACCGGTCAGCTCAACCTGATCGACGCGTACACCCGCGGCATCGACTTCACGGACCCGAAGTCCGGGAAGTCGTACGCCCTGAAGGCGAACGACGAGCTCGCGACGGTCGTCATGCGTCCGCGCGGCTGGCACCTGAACGAGCGTCACCTCGTCGACGCGGACGGCACACCCGTCCCGGGCGCGCTCGTCGACTTCGGCCTCTACTTCTTCCACAACGCGCAGCGCCTGCTCGACCTCGGCAAGGGCCCCTACTTCTACCTCCCGAAGACGGAGTCGCACCTCGAGGCCCGCCTGTGGAACGACGTCTTCGTCTTCGCACAGGACTATGTCGGCATCCCGCAGGGCACCGTCCGCGCGACCGTCCTGATCGAGACGATCACGGCGGCGTACGAGATGGAGGAGATCCTCTACGAACTCCGCGACCACGCCTCCGGGTTGAACGCGGGCCGCTGGGACTACCTCTTCTCCATCGTCAAGAACTTCCGTGACGGCGGCCAGAAGTTCGTGCTGCCGGACCGCAACGCGGTGACGATGACGGCCCCGTTCATGCGCGCCTACACCGAACTCCTCGTCCGCACCTGCCACAAGCGCGGCGCGCACGCGATCGGCGGCATGGCGGCGTTCATCCCCTCCCGGCGCGACGAGGAGGTCAACAAGGTCGCCTTCGAGAAGGTCAAGGCCGACAAGGACCGCGAGGCGGGCGACGGTTTCGACGGCTCGTGGGTGGCCCACCCGGACCTGGTCCCGATCGCGATGGCCTCCTTCGACGCCGTCCTCGGCGAGAAGCCGAACCAGAAGGACCGGCTGCGCGAGGACGTGTCCGTCGCCGCCGGGGACCTGATCGCCGTCGACTCCCTCGACGCCAGGCCGACGTACGACGGTCTGGTCAACGCCGTCCAGGTCGGCATCCGTTACATCGAGGCCTGGCTGCGCGGGCTCGGCGCGGTCGCCATCTTCAACCTCATGGAGGACGCGGCCACCGCCGAGATCTCCCGCTCGCAGATCTGGCAGTGGATCAACGCGGGCGTCGAGTTCGAGCACGCGGGGAACAGCGTGAAGGCCACCCCGGAGCTGGCCCGCGAGGTCGCCGCACGGGAGCTGGCGAACATCCGCGCCGAGATCGGCGAGGAGGCCTTCGCCGCCGGTCACTGGCAGCAGGCCCACGACCTGCTCCTGGAGGTCGCGCTCGACGAGAACTACACCGACTTCCTGACGCTGCCGGCGTACGAGCAGCTCAAGGGCTGACCTCCGAGGCGGCTCACTTGTCCGAGTGGCCCAGGGACCTTCCCGGGGCCACTCGGTCGCGTACGAGCTTCTTCACGGCCGTCGGTTCCGGGAAACCCTGCTCGCGCCGGTCCCAGACCACCTCGTCGTTCACGCGGACGACGAACACGCCGCCGGTGCCGGGCTTCAGGGACAGCTCGGTGAGTTCCGTCTCGAAGGTGGTGAGCAGTTCCTGGGCCAGCCAGGCCGCGCGGGGCAGCCAGCGGCACTGGGTGCAGTATTCGATCTGGACGCGCTGGACGTCTGTCATCCGAGGTGCACCGACCAATCCTGTTCAGCCGCCGGTTTGCCGTGCAGGTCGGGGACCCGCTTGAGCCAGTTAGGGCGGCCCTGCTGGGTTTTCGCCGCGCGGTCCGCGTCCTCGGCGGCGAGCTGTTCGCGGCTCGGGAAGTCCGTGGGGAGCCAGTCCGCGGAGGCCTTCACGCGGGCGAGGAGATAGCGGACGTAGGCCTCGCGCGCCTCGTCCGGGGTCGCGAAACCGGGTTCTTCCGCGAGCCAGGCGTCCGGCACCTCGGCGGTGACCTCGCGCAGCAGCTCCTCCGTCACCTTGGGCGCCAGTTCCGCGTCGGCGGCGCGGGTGTCCGGGGCGTAACCGCCGAGGGCGTGGCTGCGGAAGTCGTACGACTTCTCCGGGGCCGAGGCGTCCCAGCGGTGGTGGAAGACGAGGGCGGCGCCGTGGTCGATCAGCCACAGCCGCGGGGGCGCGATGCCGAACGTCGGCCAGACCATCAGGTTCGAGCTGTGCATCGTACGGTCCACATTGACCGTGAGGGCGTCCAGCCAGATGACCTTGCCCGCCTCCAGCGGGTCGACGGGGAATGTCTTGGCGATCTCCGGGGTGAAGTCCTTCGCGCCCGGCAGATAGTCCATGCCGAGGTTGAGGCCGGCGCTGGCGCGCAGCAGGTCCTGGACCTCCTGGTGCGGCTCGTGCTCGGCGACGGCGGGGTCGAAGTGGACGAGGACCAGCTCGGGGAAGCGCAGCCCGAGGGCGCGCGCCAGCTCACCGACGATCACCTCGGCGACCAGCGCCTTGCGGCCCTGGGCGGAGGCCGTGAACTTCACGACGTACGTCCCGAGGTCGTCGGCCTCGACGACTCCGGGCACGGACCCTCCGGACCGCAGGGGTGCGATATAGCGGGTTGCAGTGACCTCGTTCAGCATTTTCTCAGGCCGTACATTTTCCTGACCTTACAATCCGTGACCAACCTCGGACATATGCAACCAAGGTAATCGACGTGTACCGCTCGCCTCCATCATGATCATGCCCTGTACGACTTCGAAGAGCACGGCTCCTCTTCTTCGGGAAGAAGAGGAGCCGCGCTCTCCTCGCCGCGGAGTGTCCCGCCCGGCCTCAGACCGGGTTGGAGGGCACGGAATCCTGCGGCACCAGGGCCGGAGGGCCGATTCGCGGGTCGGTGGGGCGAGGGACGTAGACGGGGGAGTCCGATTGGTAGAAGAGGTCGATGTCGGCTTCCTCCCCGCCGACGATCAGGGTGTCCCACGCACCGCTTTCCTGGAGCGTGCGGAGCGTGGCCGGGTCCAGCGTCAGGAGGTGGTCGCGCAGTTCCTCGTCAGTGGGCATACCGGGGAGACGGGGTTCGAGGCGCTCGCGTATCGCGCTCATGCGCTCCAGCAGGGCGTCGAGGGACCCGTGCTCGGGTTCGGAGCCGTCGCCGGGTTCCGGTTCCATGCTGCGGGCGATGATGTCCTTGATGGCGCGGGTGACGCCCTGTTCGTCGGTGGTGACCATGGCGTTCCAGGCCCGGCTCTTGTGCCGGTACTGAAGCATGGACATGGCCGCCTCGTGCCGGATGAAGTCGGCGTCGCGCAGCGGCTTGCCCTGCCAGGTGCGGCTGAGGGAGCGAGCGAGCGAAGTGGCGGAGGCGAGACCGCTGTTGAGACCGCGACCCGGCCAGAAGTGGATGGCGTTGGCCGCGTCGCCCAGCAGGAAGCCGTACGTGCCGGGGCCCGTCGAGGTCGGGCGGCTCAGCTGCGCCGTGAACCGTGGGCGCTGCACCATGTCCAGTCGGAACGACGTGATCGCGGTGAGGTCGTTCTCGGGCACGCCGAACAGCTTCAGTCCTTCCCGGATCCGCTTCCACAAGGGCGAACTGCGCAGCAGGGCGGGCAGGAAGAGGGTTCCGTGCGTGGGACAGCGGAACTCGTGGTCCTCTTCGCGGCTCATGACGCAGGGGCGAGCGGCGATGCACTCCTCGAAGACCTGACGGACCGGGTCGATGCCGATCACGTTCCGGGCCTCTTCGCGGGTGAGCCGCATGTTCAAGAAGCCTTCGCCGCGCAGCGAGTTGAGAAGAAACCTGTTCTGCGACACGGTCAGCAGGACGCTCATCCGGTCCGAGAGCGGGGACTTCACCCGGAGTCCCAGCACCACGTCCTGCAGATGGTCGCCGTCGAGGGAGTAGATCGAGGCGTCGGCCGCGCCGAAGCGGTCGGCGTAGTGCTCCCGCGTGCGGGATCGTCCGCCTTCGCAGATCGCCAGGACGTGTTCCTGCGAGAGCCGGCTCTGATGCTCCGACGAGTCGAACCGCTCCGCCACCAGCCGGATCGCGGCGTTCTTGTTCGCCAGTTCCAGCAGGCGGTCCTCGACGTAGGCGATCCGGATGTTGCGGGGAGGCAGACCGTCCACGGAGTCCGGTCCGACGGGCCACATCTCCGAATAGTCGCCCGTGTCCTCGAACAGCGCCGACCGTATCTCCTCGGGCAGAGCGAGGTACTGCCTGCTCTGGATGGTCACGACCTGCTGGCGACGGACGTTTCCCTGGGTCTCGTCCTTCCAGACGACGGTGGAGCCGTTCTTGGTCCACCGCCCTTCGTAGACCGTGATCGAGACCCGCCCGCGCAGCATGTTCTCCAGCGTCAGCGCGAAGGCGAGGCCCACCGGGCCACCGCCGGTGATGGTGACCCTGAGGATGCCGGGGTCCGCGGAGGCGCTCACCCGGGGTGCGTCCAGGTGGGAGAGATCCATCACCGTCTCCATGGCGTCCTGCGACTCGAAGAGGAAGGTCTCCTCACCGATTCGGATGCGGTCGCCGGAGCGCAGTACGTGCCGTGTGATGCGCTGGTCGTTGACGAAGGTGCCGTTGCGGCTGTTGCGGTCGTAGACCACGAAGCCGGCGTCCTCTTCGATGATTTCGGCGTGCAGACGGGAGGCGTTGACGCTGACGATCACGACGTCGTTGTCACTCTTGCGACCGAAGGTCAGTGGAGCAGCGCTCAGGACCACGCTTTGACCAGTGAAGGGGCCCGTTTGCCCCAAGATGACCGATGGCACTCATACTCCTTATGAACGACATCCAACTGCGAAAGAGAGGCCGCTTGACGCGGCTGACCCGACACGAGACCGGAGCCTTCACTCAAACGTGAACGTGACCTGGTTTAGTTCGATTCTTGCGACAAATTCGTTCCGCGCCTCGTTGCGGGGCCGCGATCCGGACACCTCGCCGCGCTGCGGGAGAACTCCGGGCACGGGACGGCCGGGACCGAGGTCCGCCCCGCTCCGCAACGCGGTCCGAGCCGTCGGCCGGTGCCCGGACGGCGTGCCTCAGCCCGTTCCGGCCTCGCAAGTCAGCGACAGAGGCACCATGTTGGACTTGCCGTGCAAGGGCGCCTTGAGCTCCACGCCGATTTCGCTCTCGAGCTTTCCGGCTTCCGCCCACGTGCTCAGGCTCACCGTGTCCTGCTTGCTGAGCCCTCCGTCATCCGAGAACACCAGCGTCCTCCAGTGCGGATCGGTCACCGAGCCGTCCTTGGACACCCACCGGTAGGAGAACTGGGCCGGGAGCCGGTCCACCGAGAACGTCGCGGTAAAGGTGGGCGCCTGCTCGCTCGGCGGCGGGCACTGTCCCGAGTACGTCGTGTGCGAACCCGTCACCGTCACCCGCACCCCCAGGGTGGCGGAGGCGCCTTGGCCGTCGCCCTGTGTGCTCGAGGCGGTGGCGTTCTCGGCGTTTTTCGAGGCCGAACCCGCGCCTGTGGTGGCGTTGCCGGCGCTCTGCCGATCTCCGTTTCCGTTTCCGTCGTTCATGAGCGCATAGCCCACCCCGGCCAGCGCCAGCACGCACAGGGACACGCCCGCGGCGACGAGCGCGATGCTGCGCCGGCTGCGCCGCGCGTCAACCGGGGGGACGGGGGAGGCGGGTGTTCCCGCGGCGCGCGGATCCGGCACTGCGGGATCCGCAACCGGGGGCTGTGCCACAGGACCCGCGTCCGCCGCCTGCGCCAGGGAATGCGTGACCGTGGGCTGCGCCGAGGGATCCGCGACCGTCGCCTGCGCCAGGGAATCAACGACCGTGGGCTGCGTCAAGGGATCAACGACCGTGGGCTGCGCCAAGGAATGCGTGACCGTGGGCTGTTCCCCAGGATCCGCGGGAGACGTGCGCGTCGTGGGCTGCGTCGAAACGGTCGGGGAGTCAGAAGGCGGCTGCACGATTCCCGCGTCGGGGACGCCGCCCTGGCAGATGATCCGCAGGTCCTGTTCCGCCTGCTCGGCAGTGAGACGTTCGTCCGGATCCTTGCGCAGCAGCCCCTCGATGACCGGAGTGAGGGCGCCGGCCCGGCGGACCTGCGGCAACTCCGCGTCCACGATGGCCCGCAGGGTGCTGAGCGGGGTGTTCTGGCGGAAGGGGGAGCGTGCCTCGACGGCCGCGTACAGCAGCACGCCGAGCGACCACAGGTCCGACGCGGGCCCGGACCGCCGGCCCAGCGCCCGCTCCGGAGCCAGGAATTCGGGCGATCCGACGACTTCACCGGTCATGGTGAGCGCGGAATCCCCCTCGATCATGGCGATGCCGAAATCGGTGAGCACCACCCGGCCGTCCTTGGCCATCAGCACGTTGGCCGGTTTCACGTCGCGGTGCAGCACGCCGGTCTCGTGGGCGGCGTGGAGCGCGGCGAGCACCTCGAGGCCGATGGACGCGGCACGCTGCGGGGAGAGCCGACCCTCGGCCTTGAGCAGGTCGGCCAGCGACTGCCCCCGGACCAACTCCATGACGATCCACGGGCGGCCCTCCTCCATGGCCACGTCGTAGACGGTCACCACGTTCCGGTGCGCCACCCGGGCCGCGGCCCACGCCTCACGCTCCAGCCGCGTGTACATCCGCTCGATGTCGGGTGCCGCCAGTCCGGCAGGCGCCCGGACCTCCTTGATGGCAACCTCGCGCTGCAACACCTTGTCGTAGGCGCGCCACACGGTGCCCATGCCGCCCGCGCCGAGGGGCGAGAGCAGACTGTAGCGGCCGGCAATCACACGCTCGCTGCCCGACTCTTCGGACTCGGCGTCCTCATTGGCCATCGGAGCGATTCTCCCTTTCCCTACGCAAGCTGCTCGTCAGAGCGCGGACTTCGCACTTGGACCATGCACCTGGCCTGCCCGGAAAGCAGGGCACGGACGGAGTGCCCCCATGGCGGAGGAACCCGCGGCGACCCAACGGGCTAATCCGACGGTGATCGTACCGTCGTTCACCGGACGCGGGTGCCGACGTGTGCGCGGCGCCCCCCGGGTCGGATCACTCCGTCATCACGTTCATCTGCCGTCCCCCTGTTGTTCGTCTCGCCTTGTCGGCGTGCCGACGGCGGCGACCCCGTTGGTGCTGGGTGGGGTCTGCCCCAGATCCGTTGGCCGGTACGGGAGTTGAGCCGGTCACTGCCCCCGCCACCAGGACATGTACCCAACCGAGGGGGAACCCGGCACTAGGCGCGCGCCAGCGGATTCGGCAGCGGGAGGTAGCGGGCGTCCGCGCCGTCCGCGCCCGTCCAGCGGAGCAGCAGATTCGTCTTGCCGGGGAGCGTGGGGGCGGCGAGCAGCTCCGCGATCTCGTGCGCGATACCGGGCAGGCCGTGCCGGGCCAGCTCGGTCCGTACGGCGGGCCACGGGTCCCAGCCCGGGTGGTCCTCCGCGAGCAGGGCGGCGAGTTCCGACACGTTGTTGACGATCAGGCAGTAGACCAGCCGCTCCCATCCGGCGGCCCGGTCCACGTCCGTGAGCAGCTTCACGCCCTCCGCGTCCCGGAACAGCGCCTGCACGGGGATGCCGTCGGCGTCCACGGCCACCACCGTGTTCTGGAGGTGCGCCTCGATGACGACGCCGTGCAGCGCGAAGGCCTCGAGCGCCGGCGGTACGACCTGGCGCAGGTACGCCGTCCACCAGGCGGACGGGTCGGTGAGACCGTCGAGGGGACTGCCCTCGAAGCGCTCGACGAGGGCGGCGGCGAGGAGCGGGGTCGCGCCTGGGACGACGTGCTCGCGCAGCCCGTCGCGGACGAGGACCGCGAGTTCTTCGAAGGCGAAGTCGGCGGTGCGGTAGCCGCGGTCGCTCAGCCAGGCGGCGCTCGCGCCAGTGGTCGCGAACGCGGCGGCTGTCGCCTCGTCGGTGCGGCGCAGTTTCAGCAGGTCGTGGCGCCACAACCGGCGGATGTCGTTGGTGATGCGCACGTCGAGGCTGAACTTGACGAAGACGTCGTCCTCGGGGGCGTAGAGCGTGCGGATGGCGGCCGTCGGCCACAGCGGGCGCGCGGTGCGGCCCAGGCGGATCAGCCGGCCGTCCGCGAAGGCCTCCCGGATCTCCGGGCGGGCGCCGACCAGGTCGAGCTGCCAGGGGTGGGCCGGAAGCAGCCGGTAACCCTCCGGAGCCGGCCCGAAGCCGTCGAGCGCCGAGGTGTCGCCCTCCTCGACGACCGCGTCCTCCCGCACACCGAGCAGCTCCAGCGGGAAGCGGGCGTACGCCTCGGGCGCGTAGGGCAGCCAGCCGGTGACGGGGCCGCCGCCGCGGGCCTTGGGCGCGGGGTGGTACGGGTGCCCGGTGATCAGGGACTGCTCGGAGCGGATGTACGGGTCCGCGGGCGGCGTCGCGTGCAGGCGGGCGACGAGCAGCGCGGCCACCGTGTCCCGGCTGTCGATCATCTCGGCGGGCAGCTCGGGGTTGGACAGACCGGTGAATCCGCGCAGTTCCTCGGTGGTGAGTTTGACCAGTTCGGCGTGGGTGAGCCGGTGCCAGGCCCCGTCGGCGTACACCTCGGGCGCCACGGGCCTGCGCGTCCCCCGCACCCGCAGCAGCCGCCCACTGGAGCGGAGCCGGAACACACCGGAGCCCCCGGCGACCCGGCCGGGGTCCGCGGCGGGCTCCCCCACCTCCCGCAGCAGACAATTGAGCAGCGGCGCGGCGGCGTACGCGTCGGCGGCCTCTTCCATCTCGTCCCTGCGGTACCTGGGGGGCATGGAATCCACGCGATCCATTCATTCCATACGGTGCACTGGTGATCAGTATGTCTGTCGGCGCGGGCGACCGCGACGCACAGTCCCCGTACCCGAGGAGCCCGACCGTGCACCGTCCCCCCACGCCCGACGCCGAGGCAGCGCTCGCCGACGAGCTGAGCGCCGTACGCCCCGCCCTCTCGGCGCCGTACGCGGCCGGGCTCCCCGGCGCCCGGGCGGCCGTGCTGAGCCGTCTGTGGCGTGCGCTGGCGTATGAGCCCATGCCGTGGATCGCGCGCCGCGAACCGGGAGCCGACGGGCTCACGCTCCACCTCGCCGACGGCCGGCGACTGTACGGCCCGCGCCCGGATCCGTACGCGACCACCACATACGTCACCGAGGTCCGGCTGGACGACACGGCGTACGACCGCCCGGCGCGGCTCATGACGGCCCTCGCCGTCCCCCACGCCGCCGCCTTCGCGGCCGAACTCGACCACAGCGCCGCCTCGTTGGCCCTCTCGCGCGCCGACCAGGCCGCCGCTGGCCGGGAGCCCGCGACCGGCTGGGAGTGGGAGCAGCGGGTGGTCGACGGACACCCGTACCACCCCAACTGCCGTTCGCGTCCCGGCTTCTCCGTGGCCGAGCAGCTCGCGTACGGTCCGGAGCACCGGCCGGTGGTGGAACTGGGCCTGGTGGCCGTCGACGACTGTCTGGTCCGGGGCGAGTGGCCCAAGTGGCTGCGGGACGAGGACCGATTCCTGATCCCGGTCCATCCCTGGCAGACGGCGCATGTCGTGCGTACCGTGCCCCAGGAGGTCGTCCCCGCGCACCCGTTGATGTCGCTGCGCACCCTCGCCCTCCCCGACGGGCCGCACATCAAGACCGCGCTGAGCGCCCGGCTGACCTCCTCCGTGCGGGACATCTCGGTCTACTCGATCGAGACGTCGGCGACGGTGTCGGCGTTCGCGGAGGACATGGCGGCCCGCACGGACGGCCTGCTGCACGTCACCCGGACCCTGGGCGCCGTCACGGCCCACTCCCCCGACCTGGCGGCGGTGCTGCGCGAGTCCCCGGACGTGTACGCGCACCCGGGCGAGCGCGTCCTGCCGGTGGCCGCCCTCGCGACCACCGAGCTGCCCCGGTCCGCCGCCTGGCTGGCCGACTTCACCCGCCTCGCGCTCACCGTCTGTCTGCGGCTGCTCGATCTGGGGGTGGCCCTGGAGGCGCACGGCCAGAACCTCCTGGTCGTACTGTCCGCCACCGGCGCCCCGGTCCGGCTCGTCTACCGCGATCTGGCCGACATCCGCGTGAGCCCGGCCCGGCTGGCCCGGCACGGCATCCCGGCGCCGGCGATGTCCGGACGGATCGTCACGGACGACGTGACCACCCTGCGCCGCAAGATGTTCGGCTCGCTGATCGGCGGCACGCTGGGGGCGACCGCGGGATCCGCGGCGGTGCTGCGGGAGGCCCTGGAGACGGTCGTACGGGATCTGCCGCGCACCCCGGACCTGACGGCGCTGCTCGAAGAGCCGTTGCCGACCAAGGCGTTGACCTTGATGCGGCTGTCTCCCGAGACGCCCGGGGACAGTTGGGCGCAGCTTCCCAACCCGTTCGCCACCCAATAGTTCGTAGATCGTTTTGAAGCCCGGCACCTTTGATCAATAGGATCCGGCGATGATCACAAGACAACGGCTGGCGGCAGGCGTCTGCGCCCTGCTCGCCGCCCTGACGGCCGGGATCGCCTTCCCGACCGGAGCGGTCGCCGACGAAACGGCGGAGCAGGCCGCTCCCAAGGTCGAACTCGTGCTGGACGTCAGCGGTTCGATGCGGGCGCGCGACATCGACGGCGGGTCGCGCATGTCCGCGGCGAAGCAGGCGTTCAACGAGGTGCTCGACGCGACACCCGCGGAGGTCCAGCTCGGTATACGGACCCTCGGCGCCAACTACCGCGGCAACGACCGCAAGACGGGCTGCAAGGACACCGCCCAGCTGTACCCGGTGGGCACCCTGGACCGCACGGAGGCGAAGACCGCCGTCGCGACCCTCACGCCCACCGGCTGGACGCCGATCGGTCCCGCGCTGCTCAAGGCGGCCGACGACCTCGACGGCGGCAACGGCACCCGGCGGATCGTGCTGATCAGCGACGGCGAGGACACCTGCCAGCCGCTCGACCCGTGCGAGGTGGCCCGAGAGATCGCCGCCAAGGGCATCGGGCTCACCATCGACACCCTCGGGCTCGTGCCCGATGCCAAGACCCGCGACCAGCTCAGCTGCATCGCGGACGCGACCGGCGGCACGTACACCTCGGTCCAGCACAAGGAAGAACTCACCGACCGCGTCGGTCAGTTGGTGAAGCGTGCCGCCGACCCGGTGGTGACGCCGGTCGCCGTGGAGGGCGCCGCCGCCTGCACGAGTGCCCCGACGCTGAAGTCCGGGCTGTACACGGACCGCGAGGAGTTCGGGCAGCACCGCTACTACCGCGTGGACGTCAAGCCGGGCCAGGAGCTGCGCGCCTCGGTGAGCGTCGCGGCCGACCGAGAGGTCAACCCGGACTACGGGGTGTTGCTGCGCGCGGTCACCGTGCACGGACGTGAGATCGTGCGCGGCGAGGCGGCGGGCAACGGCCGTACCGACGCCATCTCCACCGGTCTGCGTTATCCCAAGGCCGAGAGCGACGACGAGAACGCCCCCGCCGAGACCGTGTGTCTTCAGGTGTCCAACTCCTTCTCGGCGGCGAGCGGCGTGAAGACCGCGCCGGGCATGCCGGTGGAGCTGACGGTCGACGTAGTGGACGGGCCGGACCAGGCGAGCGACGTGGCCTCCTTCGGCCTCGGCCGCGGCTGGTGGCTGCTCGGAGCCCTCGTGCTCACCGGCTTCCTCGCGGGTGTGCTGTGGGGCTGGGTCTCGCGCCTGCGGATCGCGGTCTGGAGGACCAACTGATGCGTGTCAGAAGAGTGTTGAGCACCGCCCTGCTGCTGCTCGGGATCGCCGCGGCGCCCGCCGCGGCCGACTCCTCGCCCTCCGCGAGCCCCTCGGGCGACAGCGCCGCGCCGACCCAGGCCGGCACGTCGTTCCGTACGGCGACCGAGATCAAGCAGGGCCAGCAAGCCACCGCCAGCGGGTCCACGGGCGACTACCTGTACTGGTCGTTCCCCGCGGACGCCGGGCAGCGGCCCACCGTGAAGGCGACGGTGAAGCTCCCGGAGGCCTCCACGCGGCACGCCGGCCAGACCTGGCAGCTCGACGTCTACGACGGGCTGCGACGCCGCCAGGCCTGCCAGTACGGGGCACAGACACGCACTGCGGCACAGGACGCGGCCACCGTGGAACTGGCCTGCACCCTGCGCACGGTCCGTTCCTGGTCGGAGACCTGGGCCAACGACCCGCTGCCGGGCACGTACTACGTCCGGCTGACCGTCACCGGGCTCCAGGCCTCCGACCTGGGTCTGCCGATCGGGGCCGAGGTCAAGGTCGACTCCAAGGACATCGGCGGGTCGGCGGCGGTGGACGGTTCGCTGGCGAAGCCGCTGGTGCCGGGCATCGCGACGAGCGCCGAGAAGTCCGACTCCGGCTCCGGTTCGTCGACGGCCGCGCTGTCGTCCATCGAGCCCGACGACGGCTGGGCCTCCGGTTGGTGGTCCGACCGCTGGGTGTGGACCGCGATCGGCGGCATCCTCGCGGCGCTCGCGGGCATCGGCGGGTACGCGCTGACCCGGGGGTCCGGGCGGCCTTCCCGGGTGCCGCCGGGCGCCTAGGCACACGGAGGCGTCCGTGACGGCTGCGTGACGGCGAAGGCCCGCCGTGCCCCCTCGGCACGGCGGGCCTCGTCCCCCGCCCGGGTTCCGGTCCGGTGAGGTGCTGGGGCGTTGTGCGTGGTGCGTGGTGCGTGGTGCGTTACCAGCAGGCCGGAAGCGTGTTGGTCTCGCTGCCGATGGCGGTGTCCTTCATCCAGCCGTACTCCCCGTTGTCGGCCTCGGTCCACTCCCAGCGGTAGGGATGCGGGCCGCCCACGTACTCGTCCGGGTTGCCGCCGTCGTAACGGCACTCGAACCAGCTGGGGTTCGAGTACATGTGGCCGACGACACGGCTGGAGTCCGGGTAGAACCGTGCCAGGTCCTTGTAGCCGTATACCGGCGCGCCGGAGCGGTTGTTGCACCACCAGTGGCTCCCGCTGTACCAGCAACTGCTCGCGGCGGACGCGGAAGGCGCGGCAGTGGTGCCGAGGCCGACGGCGAGCGCCGCGGCGCTGAACACCACCGCCAGGGACTTCTTGATACGCATGCGAGCCACCCTGTGGTCGCCGCCCCGCCGCCCGCAATGATTTCGAACGCGCTGGAAGTGTCTGGCGCGAGCGGCACGGGACGGCTACGGGACCCCGAACCGGCGTCAGTCCCCGCGCAGCACCTTGGCGAGGGTGCCCTCCCCTGTGACCTCGATACGTCCGTCACGCACCGCGTCCACCACGGTCGAGGTCCCGCGGCTCACATCCGTGCAGGTTCCGGTGTCGAGGCTGAGCCGGACGTCCGGCTCCTCCGGGGCGGGCCCGTCCCCGTACACGGGCCCCTCCTCGGCGCCCAGCCACACATGGAACTCACCCTCCTCCAGGCGGACTTCGACCAGCCCTGAAGCGCCCTCCCCCGCCAGGCCCCGCAGCAGCGGCAGCGCGAACCAGTGCGCCCGCACGGCGTCCGTGGCTCCGCGCTCGCCCAGCGAGGGCGCGCCCCACTCGCCGAGCGCCTGCAGCACGGGCAGCAACTCCCGCCCTCGGCCGGTGAGTTCGTAGACGTACGCGGCGCCCGGCGGCGGCAGTCGGCGCCGGGTCGTCAGTCCGTCGCGCTCCATGTCCTTGAGCCGGGA
Organism: Streptomyces sp. NPDC058086; assembly: GCF_042885015.1. Classification (NCBI taxonomy): domain Bacteria; kingdom Bacillati; phylum Actinomycetota; class Actinomycetes; order Kitasatosporales; family Streptomycetaceae; genus Streptomyces; species Streptomyces sp. NPDC058086. Next base: position 140,607 of record NZ_JBHVST010000008.1, read on the forward strand.
GGCGAGCACGTCCGTGCTCACGCCCGGCAGATCCGCGTGCAGATCGGTGTAGCGGCGCGGGCCGCCGAGCAGCTCGCGGACGATCAGGAGGGTCCAGCGGTCACCGACGGCGTCGAGCGCGCGGGCCGCGGAACAGTACTGGTCGTAGCTTCGGCGAGGTGACATGCGACGCAGTCTAGACATGTTGTTGGACTTTCCAAGCACTCACTTGGTAAAACCAAGCAACACCACGAACCGGAGGACACAGCGCATGGAGTTCCGGCAGTCGAGCAAGCTCAGCGAGGTCTGTTACGAGATCCGCGGCCCGGTGATCGAGCAGGCCGACGCACTGGAGGCGGCAGGCCACAGCGTGCTGCGCCTCAACACCGGAAACCCCGCGCTCTTCGGTTTCGAGGCGCCGGAGGAGATCCTCCAGGACATGATCCGGATGCTGCCGCAGGCGCACGGCTACACCGACTCACGCGGCATCCTCTCCGCCCGCCGCGCGGTCGCCCAGCGCTACCAGGAACGGGGTCTGGAGGTCGGCGTGGACGACGTCTTCCTCGGCAACGGCGTCTCCGAACTGGTCTCCATGGCGGTCCAGGCGCTGGTGGAGGACGGCGACGAAGTCCTCATCCCCGCGCCGGACTTCCCCCTCTGGACGGCCGTCACGACCCTCGCGGGCGGCAAGGCGGTCCACTACCTCTGCGACGAACAGTCGGACTGGTACCCGGACCTGGCCGACATGGAGTCGAAGATCACCGACCGCACCCGCGCGGTCGTCATCATCAACCCCAACAACCCGACCGGTGCGGTCTACCCCCAGGAGATCATCGAGGGCATCCTCGACCTCGCCCGCCGGCACGGCCTGATGGTCTTCGCGGACGAGATCTACGACCAGATCCTGTACGACGACGCCGTCCACCACTCGGCCGCGGCGCTCGCCCCCGACCTGGTGGTCCTCACCTTCTGCGGCCTGTCCAAGACGTACCGGGTGGCGGGCTTCCGCTCGGGCTGGCTGGTGGTGACAGGCCCCAAGCAGCACGCCCGCAACTATCTGGAAGGCCTGACCATGCTGGCCTCCATGCGGCTGTGCCCCAACGCGCCCGCCCAGTACGCCATCCAGGCCGCGCTCGGCGGCCGCCAGTCCATCCACGAGCTGACCGCGCCCGGCGGCCGCCTCCACGAACAGCGCAACCGGGTCTGGGAGAAGCTCAACGAGATCCCGGGCGTCTCCTGCGTCAAGCCCAAGGGCGCGCTGTACGCCTTCCCGCGCATCGACCCCGAGGTACACAAGATCCACGACGACGAGAAGTTCGTCCTGGACCTCCTCCTCCGCGAGAAGATCCAGGTCGTCCAGGGCACCGGCTTCAACTGGCCCCGCCCCGACCACTTCCGCATCCTCACCCTGCCGCACGCCGACGACCTCGACGCGGCGATCAGCCGGATCGGCCGGTTCCTGGGCGGGTATCGGCAGTAGGGCCGCCGTATGGCGCACTCCGACCTGCGGACCGCCGGGGGCGATGACACCGTGCGGAGGGAGTGACAGGACCGGAGAAGGGTGTCGGCCATGGGTGACCTGATCCTCGTGCGGCACGGCGAGACCGAGTGGTCCCTGTCCGGGCGGCACACCGGATCGACCGACATCCCGCTGACGGAGAACGGCCGCGAGCAGGCCAAGCGGCTGGCCCCGCTGGTCGCCTCGCACCACATCGCGGCGGCGTTCGTGAGCCCGATGCAGCGGGCCCTGGAGACGGCGCGGCTGGCCGGGGTCGAGGGGGCGCGGGTGGACGCGGACCTGTGCGAGTGGGACTACGGCGGGTACGAAGGGGTCACGACCGTGGAGATCCACCGGACCCGGCCCGACTGGTTCCTGTTCGACGACGGCGTCGCACCGGGGCCGCCGGAGCATCCCGGGGAGAGCCCGGAGCAGGTCGGGGCGCGGGCGGAGCGGATGCTCGCCAAGGTGGACGCGGCACTCGCCGAGGCGGAGGGCAGTGTCGTCCTCTTCTCGCACGGGCACTTTCTGCGGGTGCTGACCGCGCGGCGGCTGGGGCTGCGAGCTTCGGACGGCGCGTTGTTCCAGCTCGCCACCGGGACGGTGAGCCGGCTGAGCACCGAGCATCGGCGGCATGTCGTCGCCGGCTGGAATGTCAGACCCCCGTCGTAGTCTTCGAGTGGGCCGGGAACGGGGTCGGCCCATCGGGGGCGTCATCCTTCGGCTGCGGAAAGGGGTGCCGTCATGACACGACCGCCGACCGTCGCGCAGCGGCGTGTCATCGATGCGGCGGACCCGGTGACCGGGCGGCTGAAGGGGACGGACGCGCAGCTCGCCGCGTTGGTGAAGCGGGGGCTCGCCTTCCGGCATCCGCGGCCGCCGCACGCCTGCTTTCTGACGCCCGCCGGGCACCGGATACGCGAGACGCCCGAGCCGGCAGCGGCCCCTGAGCCTCCCGCCGCCACCTCCGACTCGGGCGTGTTCACCGCGCGGATCGGCGGCGAGGAGAACGCCGTTGGCGGTTCCTCGCGCACACGTGAGGTGCACAGTGCCTGGCAGGGGCTGCTGGAGCTGCGGCGGATGACCAGTCGGGACGGGGCGGTGGACCGTCCGTGCGGGTGGGAGCGTACGCATCTGGTGCAGGCCGCCGCGCTCGCCCTGGAGGCCGCCGGGCACGACCCGGCGGCGGGGGAAGGCCCCGGCTATCGGGTGCGGGCGACTCCGCAGCCGGAGGCCGTCGCCGTGCGCGAGCCGGACGTCGAGGCGCTGCGGGCCTGCGCGGCGACGCTGGAGAAGGCGGGCTGGCAGGTCGGCGAGCACACGGAGCCGCGTACGGGAGCGCGGTATGTGCTTGCCTCACCCCGGCGGGCATGAGGTCCCTCGATCCCCTTCCGCCCCTCAGTAGAGTGGCGTCCGTTCCGGCCGTCGTGCGCACGGTCGGAGAAGGGAATGCCGTGGCTGAGCCGTTTTCCGTGCCCGTGACCGTCCGCGGGTACGAGACCGACGTCCAGGGTCATCTGAATCAGAGCGTGTATCTGCAGTACGCCGAACACGCCCGCTGGTGCTTACTCGATGCGGCCGGGATAGGCCAGACCGATCTGATCTCCAAGGGTGTGGGACCGGTGACCCTGGAGACGACGATCCGCTATCTGCGCGAGTTGCGTGCGGGGGACCGGACCGAAGTGACCTGCGCGTTCACCTGGGGTGAGGGCAAGACCTACCGGATCGGGCAGACGATACGGAAGGCGGACGGCACGGTGGCCGCCGAATTCACCGCGGTGGGTGGGCTGCTGGACCTCAAGGAGCGCAGGCTCGTCGCGGACCCCCGCGTCTACTTCCGCGCGCTGGCCGCAGATCCGGGCGTCTTCGGTCTCTGAGCCCACCCCGCGGCGCGCGGTCTACGCGTCCAGCAGCTCCGGGCTGTGCTGAGCGTCGTAGGCGGCGCGCGACTCGGCGATCGTGACCCGGTGCCGCTCCGCCCAGTCCGTCAGGGACAGCAGAGTGACGTGCAACTCAGCGGCCACCGGCGTGAGTTCGTACTCGACCTTGGGCGGGACCGTCGGGTGGACGGTCCGGGTGAGGAGTCCGTCGCGCTCCAGATTGCGCAGCGTGAGGGTCAGCATGCGGCGGCTGATGCCCTCGATGCTGCGCTCCAGTTCGGTGAAGCGGATCGGGCCGTGCGCGGCGGCCACGATGATCTGAACGCTCCATTTCCCGGCGACCCTGTCAAGAACCTCGCGGACCGGGCACGCCTGCGCGTGCACGACCTGCGGGGTAACACCGGTGTTCCCTTGGGACATTGAGGTGCCTCCTTATACCGATCTCCATGGTCACTCACGATGTACCCCGTTACAAGTCGTGCACCTATGGAAACGCGTCGCATACGCGATCGCGTACATGGAGGTCGTCGTCATGCCGTTCCGGACCGAGTCACCGTCCGAGCCGCCGGTACCCCGAACCTACTCCCGCTGGGCCTCGCTCGTGGTCCTGTGCGCGGGCACCCTGATGACGATCCTGGACGGGAACATCGTCACCGTCGCGATGCCCGCGATCCAGAGTGATCTGGGGTTCTCGGGGCCGGGGCTCGCCTGGGTGGTGAACGCGTATCTGATCCCGTTCGGCGGGCTGTTGCTGCTCGTGGGCCGGCTCGGTGACCTCGTGGGGCGCAGGCGGATGTTCGCCGCCGGGCTCGTGCTGTTCACGGCGGCGTCCGTGCTGTGCGGGGTCGCCACCGGCCGGGGCCTGCTGGTCGCGGCCCGCGCTCTGCAGGGTGTCGGCGGGGCGATGACCTCGGCCGTCGTCCTCGGCATGCTGGTCGCGCTCTTCCCCGAACCGCGCGAACAGGCCCGCGCCATCGCGGTGTTCAGCGCGGTCGGCGCGGCGGGCGGGGCACTCGGCACGTTCCTCGGCGGGGCGCTGACCCAGACGGTCGGCTGGCACTGGATCTTTCTGATCAACCTGCCGATCGGAGTGGTCGCGTGGCTCGCCGCGATCCGGATCCTCGCCCCGGACCAGGGAGTCGGGCTCGGCAAGGGCGCCGACTACCCCGGGGCGGCGCTGGTCACGGGCGCGCTGATGCTGACGGTGTACACGATCGTCGGCACCGGCGACCGGAATCCGGGGACCACGCTCACCCTGGCCGTGGTCACGCTCGGTCTCTACGTCGGCTTCGTCCTGCGTCAGGCGCGGGCCGCCCGTCCACTGCTGCGGCTGCGGCTCTTCCGCTCCCGCGCCCTGAGCGGCGCCAACGGGGTGCAGATCCTGATGGTCGCGGGGATGTTCGGCTTCCAGTACATCGGTGCGCTCTACCTCCAACGCGTACTCGGATACAGCGAGTTGGCCACCGGCACCGCGTTCCTCCCGGCGCCGATCGCGATCGGGGTGCTGATGCTGACCCTGTCCGCGCGGACGCTCGCCCGGTTCGGACCGTACCGGGTGCTGCTCGCCGGGCTCGTCCTCATCACCGGGGGCATGGCCCTGCTGAGCCGGGCCCCGGCCGACGGCTCGTACGTCGCCGACGTGCTGCCGGCGATGCTGCTGCTCGCCGCCGGTTTCGCGGCCGCGATGCCCGCGGTGACGGGGCTCGCCATGACGGGCGCCCGGGAGGAGGACGCGGGACTGGCCTCCGGGCTCTTCAACACCACGCAGGTGGTGGGCGGTTCGCTGGGGCTGGCCGCGCTGACCACGTTGGCGGCGAGTCGTACGGAGCGTCTGACCGGCGAGGGCGAGGGGGCCGTGGCGGCCATGGCGGACGGATACCGGCTTGCGTTCACGGTGGCCACGGGGATCACGCTGGCGGCCCTGGTCCTGGCGGCGGCGATCCTGCGACCGGGACGGGGACACGTCCCGCACGTCTCCACCGCCCCCGCCCCCGAGGAGACACCCGAGCCGGTGCGGACCTCCGCGGAGGAGGCTGCCGGTGCGGCGCACGCGGCCGACGCGAAGCCGGCGTCCGAAGCCGGTCGTCAGGTCCGCGCGAAGGCCTCCCCGTGATCACGCGCCCACTGCTCGAAGGTACGCGGCGCACGGCCCAGCACCGCCCGCACATCGTCCGTCACCACCGCGTTCCCGCCGGTACGGACGTACGCGGTGCCCGCCAGCACACCGTCGGCGTAGACCTCGGACATCCCCGCCTCGATGAACCGCTCGCGGAGCTCCGCCGGAGGAACGTCCTCGGTGGTGACCGGGCGGCCGAGCACCTGGGCGAGGATGGCGGCCTGGTCGGCGGTGGTGAGGAGTTCGGGTCCGGTCAGGGTGTGGACGCGGCCCGTGTGACCGGGCGCGAGCAGGGCCTCGGCCGCGACCTCGGAGACATCGCGCGGGTCGACGACACCTTGCGCGCCGGTGCCGGTCGTATCGGGCACCGGGGTGCCGGAGCGGATCGCCTCCGCCCAGCTCAGGGTGTTGGAGGCGAACGACGAGGGGCGCAGGATCGTCCACTCCAACCCGCTTGTCCTGAGGGCTTGTTCACCGCCGAGGTGCCAGGTGCCGGCGGGGCCCACGGCCGGGTCACCGGTGCCGATGGCCGAGAGCTTGACGACCCTGCGTACGCCCGCCGCGCGCGCCGAGTCGACCAGCGCCGCGTCCCGTTCCGTGTCGTCGGGGCCCAGGACGGCCACCGTGAAGAGGGCGGTCGCGCCGGACAGCGCGGCCGCCACGGAGGCGGGCTCCCGGAAGTCGCCGCGAACCGCTTCCACGCCGGGCGGCAGCTGCGCGCGGGACGGATCCCTGGTCAGGGCGCGGACCTTCGCGCCGCGGGCCGCGAGCTGGCTCAGGAGTTCACTGCCGATGGTGCCGGTGGCACCGGTCACTAGGATCATGTCCTCACCGTGCCGAGCCGGTACCGCCCGGCTCTAGGAAATTCCGGCACGGTTCCCGGGCCCGGTCGGCGCGCCGGCGCGTCTACCGTGGGAGCGTGACCACCACCTCGTACGACGGCCCGTGGCAGGCGAAGCCCGGCGATGCGAACGCTCTCCACGAGGAGGCCGTGCCGGTCCCCGACGCACTGCGCCCCTGGTTCGCCGACATCGGGCTCACGTCCGTCGACGGTGATCTGCGCGAGCCCTTCGCGCATGTCCCGGACGCGGCGACGAAGGTGGTGGTGCGCGTCGAGGAGAACGGCCGCCGTGATGTGCTGGTCGTCGGCCCGCGCGCCCGTGCCTCCTACCACGCGACCAAGCGGCTGGCGTCCTGCGTACAGCTGCGGCTGGGACCGGGGGCGGCGCGCCCGCTGCTCGGCGTGCCGGCGCTCGATCTGGTGGGCGGGGTGGCGCGGCTCGCGGACTTCCCGACGGCCACCGCGCGGGAATTGGCCGTAGAACTACTGCCGTTGGAGCCGGACGAGGTGGTGGCCCGGCTTGCCGAGACGCTGCCTGGGCGGCTGGCACCGGCCGACCGGGCGCGCACCGGGCTGCTGCGGGCGGCGGTGGCGGCGATGTCGACGGACGCGGGTCGACCGCCTGCGGGGGTGGGTGAGTTGGCGCGGCGGCTGGCGGTCAGCGAACGGCAGTTGCGCAAGCTCTTCGCGGACGGTGTCGGTCTCTCCCCCAAGCACTACGCCCGTATCGCCCGCGTTCGCCACGTCCTCACCCGTGCCCGGCAGGCGCCGCACACGTCGTGGGCCCAACTGGCTGCCGCCAGCGGCTACTACGACCAGTCGCACATGACCGCCGACTTCCGGGCGCTGATGGGTGTGCCGCCCACGTCGTTCTTCACCGGCCGACTGCCGGCCGCGCGGCCGTGTCAGGCGCTGCGGGTCGGTACCGGGACCTGGTTGAAGCCGTAGTAGACCGCTATCAGGCCGTGGGCGGCCAGCGTCAGCGGGGCCGAGACAAAGGCGAGGCCGACCGTGGCGGGGTAGGCCAGCGAGCCGAGGGCGAACCGGACGCGGGTGCGGCGGGCACCGTCGATGTCGACGCGGGCGTCGAAGAGATGGCCGGTGCGGGTGAGGTGCCACCACAGGGCCTGGAAGGTCAGCGCCATCGCGACCATGACCAGGCTGTAGACGGCGGCCGCGACATGCGACGCCTTGTCCTCGCGCAGATACTCCGCGAGCATCGCGGTCGGCCAGGGCACGGCGGCCACCACCATCAGCACCAGCAGGTTCAGGAACATCAGCGTGCGGTCGACCCGGGCGACGTAGCTGAAGACCTGGTGGTGGTTGATCCACATGATGCCGATGACCAGGAAGCTCACGACATAGGCGGCGTACGAGGGCCACTGGGCGCCGAGCGCGTGCCACAGGCCGCCGTGCTCGCCGACCTCGGGGACCTTGATCTCCAGGATCAGCAGCGTGATGGCGATGGCGAAGACACCGTCACTGAACGCCTCCACCCGGCCCGACTCGTTCATGACGTGCCTTCCCCCTTGTGACCGGCCCCGACCAGGGCTGTGCGCTCAGACGGTAGCCCAGCCGCGCCCGGCAGCCGGGGCGGAAGCGTCAACTCGCCCTCGCCGGGCGGGTGTACGTCTCCCGGAATCTCTGGTAGGAAACTTTCCTAACAGTACGTGGACACAACACTCCCCTCATCGGAGGTACCGTGCACACCCCCCACATACATCCCCAGCTCCACACCTCACGGCGCACACTGCTCACCCTGATCGGAGCCTCGCTCGTGGCAGGCCCCCTCCTCGCGACCCGGTCCCAGGCCGCCGCCTCCGGCGGTCTGGACGACCCGGCGAAGAAGGAGATCGCGATGAAGCTGGTCTCCAGCGCGGAGAACTCCTCGCTGGACTGGAAGGCGCAGTACAAGTACATCGAGGACATCGGTGACGGGCGCGGCTACACGGCCGGCATCATCGGCTTCTGTTCGGGCACCGGCGACATGCTGGACCTGGTCGAGCTGTACACCCGGCGCAAGCCGGGCAACGTCCTCGCCAAGTACCTGCCCGCCCTGCGCAAGGTGAACGGCGGCGACTCGCACCAGGGCCTGGACCCCGGCTTCCCCGCCGACTGGCGCAAGGCCGCCCAGGACACCGCGTTCCAGCAGGCCCAGAACGACGAACGGGACCGGGTCTACTTCAACCCCGCCGTCGCCCAGGGCAAGACCGACGGCATCGGCGTCCTCGGCCAGTTCACCTACTACGACGCCATCGTGATGCACGGCGACGGCGGCGACAGCACCAGCTTCAGCAACATCCGCAGGCGTGCCCTGGCCAAGGCCAAGCCGCCGGCCCAGGGCGGCGACGAGGTGACGTATCTGAACGCCTTCCTCGACGCGCGCGTCTGGGCGATGAAGCAGGAGGAGGCCCACTCCGACACGACCCGCGTCGACACCGAACAGCGGGTGTTCCTGCAGAAGCGGAACCTGAATCTCGATCCGCCACTGAGCTGGAAGGTGTACGGGGACAGCTACCACATCGGCTGAGGTCGAGACCCCTCGCCAGGCATACCCCGGGGGCCGTCGGCGCTGCCGCCGCCGGCCCCACGCACATCGTCGAACCGTGGTCGCGCTCCGCCTTCCACCACGGGAGGCCGGCGAGGTCGCCCGATCCGGCGGGGCCGCGGTCAATGGCCTCTGGGATTGATGTTGCGGAAGGTGTTCAGGAGCGTAGCGACGGCGATCGCCTGCACAAGCACCCAGGCGATGACGGTCGAGAAGCCGCGCAATTGATAGATCGAAAGCAGCAGACTGGCCCGGCTCGTCCAGAAGTGCCGCTCGCATCGGAAAGTGTCCGCGTCCATCGCCAGACTCGTCAGAGTCAGCACCAGCATCATCGTCAGGATGTAGGTGGCCGCGTTGCCGAGTTCCTGGTCGGTGAGGTGGTTGCCCAACGTGGCGAGACCGATGAGCACGCCATAGGTGATCACCAGGCTCAGGGCGCGCACCGGGCCCCGGCGTCCGGGGAGCAGGCGCCAGAGCGCCCCCAGCACCAGCCCCGCACCGGCCCAGGTGATCTGCCAGCCGATGAACGCCCACAGCAGGTCCGGCATGCCCGTGGGATTTTTCGGCACCGTCATCGACCAGTACTGCCGATTCACGTCCGTCGCCCAGACGAGGACCAGGCTGAGGGGAACGCCGAAGCAGAACGCCAGGAACGCGGCGCGCCGGGCGTTGTCCCACCAGTTGGTGTGCGGGCCCCAGCTGAGGGCGACGTCCACAACGGTCACCTGGCTGGGAAGCCAGGGCCGCTCCACGCCGGGCGCCCCGCGAGGAGGCCGCCAGCGGTGGAGCAGGTCGAGCTCCTGCTCCACGGCGTGCCGCGTCAGCCCGTTCTCATTCTTCCCCTGGTCCAGTTGGCGTAGCTGGGTGTGCAGTTCGCGGTAGCGGCGCGCACGGTCCGTCAGTTCGCTGTGACGTGCTTCGGTGATGGTCTCGCCGACCGCAGGACTGACGGGTACGCCCTCCAGGGGCTGGGTCAGCACCGACAACCGCCGCCCCACCGCCAGCAGGGCGTACAACGCCACGATGCCCAGCACCAGCCATAGGCCGGCCAGCGCGTTGTTGCCCGCGTACGAGATCGAGACCTGCCTCGCCATCACGACGACGGCGAAGAAGGTGGCGAGCAGCAGCTGTCCCACCCCGACCGGCCCCATCCAGGGCTCCGGCCGGGCCAGAGCTCTGGCCCGCAGCAGTGCCGCGATCCCGATTCCGGTCAACACCGAAGTGTGGGTGTAGCTCCACAGGGGAATTTGGAGCGGGAATCCGATGAGGCCACTACCGACGTCCGAAAGATGCCGCAGTTCGTACTCGGCTGACGTCTGGTCACTGAGCCAGGTGACTCGCTTCCAGGCTTGTTCGCCGGCCCACACGTACCAGCCGACCACGAGTACCACGATCAGGCCCAGCACCGCTCCTGTACGACTCAGTCGCCACGGGGTCACGGAAGCCCAGCGCATTCCGCCCTCCCTGGCCAGCCGCCAGGCCCATGCGACAAGCCCGGCCAGCCACAGCCACAGCACGGCCACCGCCACCAGTACGAGCGCGGTGAAGCCATAGCCGGACGGCGGATTCACCAGGGGAAGTCGCCAAGGCAGGCCGACGAGCGCGGGCACGGATTCCAGGAGCACACCTACCACCGCCACCACTGACGCGGCCAGCACCACGGAACGCCGAGGACGGGCGAAAAATACCAGCGCCCAGCCGCAAAGCACCCCGATGACTCCCTTCCAACGCCCCCCGTCCCAATGCGGGAAGAGCAGCAGCACGACCAGGCCGATGGCCCCACTGAGCAGGCCCCACCGCAACAGCCAACGCGCGGCGCCCTTCTCCAGTTCGGTGACCGTGTCACCCGTCGGGTGACCGCGGGCACGCAGCGCGGCCACTACGACCACCAAGGAGGCACCCAACCACAGGCTGGCCAGACCCACGTCGCTGACGATCTTCCATGGTTCGTTCGCCGCGCTCGCCGCCCAGGCTCGCTGCCACGGCACCTTGATCCGCATCGTGATCGGCGGGTGCCGCCCGGCGGGATCCCCCCACACCAACTTCCCGTTGCTGACGGACTCCGGCACGGGCGAGAACTGGAGGACATCAAGACCGCCCACGTCCGCCTCGATCCCCTGCCACTGGGCGTTTTCCAGCGCGGGCGGCCGTTCGAGGGTCAGCGTCCACTCGTGTGCGCCGACATCGATGACCCATGGCCCCGTTTGCACGCGCCCCCGATGCTGGACCCAGGTCAGGGTCTCGTACTGCGCAGTGACCCAGGGACCTTCCGCGGCCGTGCGCGGACGCTTCTCCCGCCATTCGTCGTTGCGGTGGTAGAGGCGGTTCCCCTGATCACGCAGGAGGCAGCGCAGCGCCCGCCGGTACGGCTCGGAGTTCTCGCTCAACAGCAGGTCATCCGCATGGCTCCAGTCCCTCGGAACCTTGACCGTCACGGTCCCGTGCACGACGGCCAAGGCCCGTTTGTGGTAGTCGAGTCGGGTCGAGGCGTCGACAGTGGCGCGGGTGAGCTGCTCCGGATGGCAGTCGTCGGCCGCGGCCACCGCCTCCGGTGTCAGCCATGATCCCCACCAGATGAGCGCCAGCAGCACCAGTGCGGCACACCGCGCCCACCGGGCCGGTCGGCCACGCTCCGGACGCACAGCCGGCCGGGACATCCGCATCACTCCCCCGCGGGACATCCCGTGAAAGGGGTGCACAGCATGATCACCTGGTAAGGACCCCCCTCGAACTCCGCGGCACGCGAAGGGTCGACGCCCGCGAGGAACCGCCACTGCGAGGCCTTGACGTGCCCGGTCCGATCCGCCTTCTCCACCTGGGTCCGCAAGGTACGGGCCCGCGGGTCGCAGCTCTCCACCATGACCTCGCCCGCCGCCAGCGGGAAGTGCTCGTGCAACAGGCACAGTCCGAAGCGGTCAAGGTTTCCGTGCTTCTCCAGCACGGAAACCAGGTCCTGCACGAACTGCGCGTCCTGAGGTCCGAGCTCCTCGGCGTCCTCGAACCGGGGAAGCGACTGCTTGCGGATGCTCGCTCGATCGGCCATGACCACTTCCTCCACGTCACGGTGCACAACATCACGATCACCGTAAGTTACCGAACATGCGTCCGCAATTCGGAGGTGGATCCGACATGAAGAACCCGCAGACCCGCACCGGACGGACCCAACCGCGATCTTCGACCTGCATGCCGTGATCCCCGGATCCGCCCCGCGCTCCTCGCGCCTAGGGCCTGGCCCCGTGGGCGCCGACGGGGCCCGTGCGCTGTCCCACGATCTCCTCGCCCGGCTCCATCGGGGCCGTGACCTCGTCGTCGTCCCGGTTTCGGCCCAGGTGGTTGAAGACGAGGTTGAGCACGACGGCCGCCACGCACCCCGTGGAGATCCCCGAGTCCAGGACGATCCGCGCGGTCTGGGGAAACGCGTGGTAGAAGTCCGGCGCGGTGATCGGGATGATCCCGACGGCCAGCGACACGGCGACGATCAGAACGTTGTTGTCCTTCTCCAGGCCGGCCCTGACCAGGGTCTGGATGCCGCTGGCCGCGACCGAGCCGAACAGGACGACGCCTGCCCCGCCGAGGACCGGGCGCGGTACGACGGCGATCAGCGACGCGGCCATCGGGCACAGGCCCATCAGCACCAGGAAACCGCCGCCGGTGGCGACGACGTACCGGCTGCGGATCCGCGTCATCGCGACCAGCCCGATGTTCTGAGCGAAGGCGCTGCACATGAAGCCGTTGAAGAGCGGGCTGAGGGCCGAGCCGAGGGTGTCCGCACGCAGGCCCGCCGCGATGGTCCGCTCGTCGGCGGGACGCTCGACGATCTCGCCCAACGCGAGCATGTCCGCGGTCGATTCGGTCATGGAGACCACCATGACCACGCACAGCGAGAGGATCGCGGCGAGCTGGAACTGCGGGGCGCCGAAGTGGAACGGCGTCGGGAAGCCGACCACGTCCGCTTCGGTCACCGGACCGAAGTCCGTGACACCGAACGGGATCGCCACGAGCGTGCCGATGACCAGGCCGAGCAGCACGGCGACCTGCTTGACGAAACCGCGGGTGAAGCGGCGCAGCAGCAGCACGAGTACGAGCGTGGCCGCCGCGAGGCCCAGGTAGGTCGGCGAACCGTAGTCGTGCGCCGCGGGATCGGGTCCCTGCGCCCAGCCGAAGGCGACCGGCAGCAGCGAGACACCTATGAGGGTGATGACGGTGCCGGTGACGACGGGCGGGAAGAAGCGGACGGCCTTGCTGAAGAAGGGGGCCGCCACGAAGCCCAGGACGCCCGCGACCATCACCGCGCCGAAGATGACCGGCAGGGCGTCCGACTTGTCCTTGGTGGAGGCGACGACGGCGGTCATGGGGGCGACGCCCGCGAAGGTGACGCCGTTGACGAACGGCAGCCGCGCTCCGATCTTCCAGAAGCCGAGGGTCTGGAGGAAGGTGGCGAGGCCCGCGGTGAACAGGCAGGCGCCGGTGAGGAAGGTCAGCTCGGTGGGGGACAGACCGACGGCGGCGCCGACGATCAGGGGTGGGGCGACGACTCCGGCGTACATGGCGGCCACGTGTTGCAGACCCGTGGTGGCCATCTTGAGTGCGGGCAGTTTCTCGTCGACGGGGTGGGCGGTCACGGCGGCTCCTCCGGGCGGGTGACACGTCGGCTCTGACGTGGGTTTCAGGAGGTGGTGCGCGGTCGTGCGGGACCGGGGGACGGAACGCCTCAAAAAGGGCGAGAGGGACCGTTCCGGGGCGCGCATGTCCATGCACGCCCCGGAGACGGCCACCATGGACCCCGCTCGGGTCCACGGCTACCGGCCGAGGGCCGTCCCCCTCGGCCGGAGATCAAGTGCCGGACGGGTCCAAGTGCCTTACGGCCCAAGGAGATTGCGTACGGCGGTCAGGCCTCCGCGGCGATCCGCGCGAGGCGCTGCGCCTCCTCCCGCGTGGCGCGGGCGATGGCGTCCTCGTCGACGTGCAGCAGCCGGCCGTTCTCCACCACCGGCTCGCCGCCCACCAGCGAGAGCGTCACCGGGGCCGCCGCGCCGAAGACCAGCGCGGTCACCGGGTCGGCGATCGAGGCGTGCGCGAGGGTGTCCAGCTTCCACAGCACGAGGTCGGCGAGCTTGCCCGGCTCCAGGGAGCCGATCTCCGCCGCCCTGCCCAGGACCTGGGCGCCGCCGTAGGTGCCCAGACGCAGCGCCTGACGGGCGTTCAGGGCGGCTTCCCGATGGGCGCCGAGGCGGTTGATGAGGAGGGCGTTGCGCAGTTCGGTGTGGAGCTCGCCGGACTCGTTGGAGGCGGTGCCGTCGACGCCGAGGCCGACCGGGACGCCGGCCGCGAGCATGTCGGGGACGCGGGCGATGCCTGCCGCGAGACGGGCGTTGGACGAGGGACAGTGGGCGACACCGGTCTTCGTACGGGCGAAGGCGGCGATGTCGGAGTCGTTCATGTGGACGCAGTGCGCCATCCACACGTCCTCGCCGAGCCAGCCGGTGGACTCGAAGTACTCGGTCGGGCCCATGCCGAACAGTTCCTTGCAGAACTGCTCCTCCTCCACGGTCTCCGAGCCGTGCGTGTGCAGTCGTACGCCCTTGCGGCGGGCCAGCTCGGCGCCCTGACGCATGAGTTCGGTGGAGACGGAGAAGGGCGAGCAGGGCGCGACGGCCACCTGGGTCATGGCGCCGAAGGAGGGGTCGTGGTGCTCGTCGACGGTCGCCTCGGTGGCGGCGAGGGCGCCTTCGAGGGTCTCGACGGCGAAGTCAGGGGGCAGCCCGCCGTCCTTCTCGCTGCGGTCCATGGAGCCGCGGGCAAGGGTGAAGCGGACGCCCATCTCGCGGGCGGCCCGGATGATGGCGCCGGACAGGTCGCCGGAGCCCTGCGGGAAGACGTAGTGGTGGTCCATGGCGGTGGTGACGCCGCCGCGGGCCATCATGGCGAGGGAGCCCTGCGCGGCGGCGGAGACCATCCGCTCGTCGATGCGCGCCCAGGTCGGGTAGAGCGCGACGAGCCAGTTGAAGAGGTTGTGGTCGGTGGCCAGGCCGCGGGTGATCCACTGGTAGAAGTGGTGGTGGGTGTTGACCAGGCCGGGGGTCACGAGGTGGCCCGTGGCGTCGATACGGCGTACGACGTTCTCCAGGCCCTCCGGAGCCCTGCCCGCGCCGAGCGACTCGATGCGGTTGTCCGCGACGACGACATGGCCCGATGCGTACTCGGTGTCGCCCGCGTCCACCGTCGCGATCGCACAGTTCTCGATGACGATGCGCCGGTCTTCCGCCGATGCTGCCATGGTGCGTCCTTCTTCGTTTCGAGGGGTGGGCACGGCAGGACCCTAGGAGGTTTGAGTGCCGCGGCTGTCGACGCCACGGGTGCCGAAGGAGGGGCCTTCGCCAAGGCCTCGGAGGTTGGTGCAGAAGTGGGCTCAGAGGTTGGTGAGGTCCACCGGGATGTGCGGCTCGCAGCCGTCGCGCAGGATGGTGGCCTCGATCAGTCCGTAGGGCCGGTCGGCCGCGAAGTACACCTCGTTGTCGTTCTCGAGCCCGAACGGCTTGAGGTCAACAAGGAAATGGTGCTTGTTGGGAAGGGAGAAACGGACCTCGTCGATCTCGCTGCGGTTCTCGATGATCCGCGAGCCCATCTGGTACAGGGTCTGCTGCAGCGACAGGGAGTAGGTCTCCGCGAAGGCCTGGAGCATGTGCTTCCTGACCTGGTCGTAGGACTTCTCCCAGTTGGGCATCTTCTGCTCGTCGCCGGTCCAGTTGAAGCGCCAGCGGCCGGAGACCTGGGTGGCCAGGATGCGGTCGTACGCCTCGGGGAGCGTCGTGTACTTGTCCTTGACGTAGCCCCAGAACTCGGAGTTCGTCGAGTTCATCACGACGAGGTCCTTCAGCCCCGAGATGACTTCCCACGACGAGCCGTCATAGGTGATCTGGGCGACCCGGGTCTCCTGACCCTTGCGTACGAACGAGTGCTTGACGTCGTCGGCGCCGATGAACCTGGAGTTGGCGTCGGAGGTCTCGATGCGCTCCCAGGCGTATTCCTCGATGCGGATGCGCGCCGTCTTGATCGGCTCCTGCGAGGTCACGAAGTGCCGGGCCAGGTGGATGCCGAACTGTTCGGCGGACTCGATGCCGTACTCCTTGGCGAAGGCGTACACCGTGTTCTTGGTGGTGTCCGTCGGCAGGACGTTGGCGTTGGAGCCCGAGTAGTGGACCTCTTCCATGTCGCCGCTCAGCGCCACGGACACGTTCAGGTCCTTGATGTGGTGCGTCGCGCCGTCGCGGGTGATCTTCACGACGCGGTTCTCGGCCTTGCCGTACTGGTTCTGTCCCAGCATCACAGGGCGGCCGCGGCGGGAATTGTCAGTCATTTCTGCTAGCTCCCTCGGTAAACGGAGTAGCCGAACGGGTTGAGCAGCAGCGGTACGTGGTAATGCTCGCCCGGCCTGACGGCGAAGGTGATCGTCACCTCGGGGAAGAACACTGCGCTCGCACCGCTGTCCCGATTCGCGGGGGCGTCCTGCTGCGCATCGGCTTGCTTCTTCTCGAAGTACGCCTCGACCTCGAAGTCGAGCCGTACGTGGGTCGTCCCCTCCGGCAGCGCCGGGAGGTCCTTGCACCGCCCGTCCGCGTCGGTCGCGGAGCCGCCGAGCTCCCGCCAGTCCGCCGTACGGCCGACGCGGGCCGCGAGCCGGACGGCGACACCCTCGGCGGGGCGTCCGACGCTGGTGTCCAGGATGTGTGTGGACACGGATGCGGTGGTGTCGGTGCTCATGCGTTCTCCTCCTCCACGAGACGGGCCAGCCGGATGCGGTTGATCTTGCCCAGTTCGGAGCGGACGATCTCGCGCTCCCGCTCGGGCGAGTTGTCGATCCGTTCCTTGACCGCGTCGCGCATCTGCTCGCCGGTCCGGCCGGTGGCGCAGATCAGGAAGACATGGCCGAACCTCTCCTGGTACGCCAGGTTCAGTTCGAGCATCTCCTCCTTGAGCTCCGCGGAGGCGCCGGCCATACCGCGCTGCTCCCGGGAGGAGGTGGGGTCCCCGGGCTTCGGCCGCCCGATCGGCGGATGCCCCGCCATCGCCTCCGCCAGGTCCTCGGCGGTCAGCTCGGCCGTGGCGGCGTCGCTCGCGGCGAAGAGGTCGTCGGGGGTGGTGTACGGGCGGCGGGCGAGCAGGGTGCGCACCCAGGCCGTCGAGGCGCACGCCTCCTGGAGGGCGGTGTGGGCCGCGTGCTCCTCCAGGGCATTGAACCGGGCGAGGCCGCCGGGTGTCGTACTCGAAGTCACGGGAAGCCTCCGTGGCCTTGTGCTGGACGGGCTGCGGCTAGCTAACGCCCTCGGAAACACCACGTCAACACTTTGTTGAAAAATCGAGGTAACAACCGATGCCCGGTGCGAGGCAACCACCGACGCCCGACGCTCAGGCCTCCTTCTCGCGGTTCAGGTAGTTGTAGACGGTGAAGCGGCTGACACCCAGCGCGCTCGCCACCGTCTCCACGCCGTGCCGCACCGAGAAGGCCCCGCGGGCCTCGAGCACCCGTACGACCTCCTGCTTGGACTTGCGGTCGAGGTCGGCCAGCGGCCTGCCCTGTTTGCGCTCCAGGGCGGCCAGGATGTGATCGAGCGAGTCGGCCAGCTGCGGCAGCCGTACAGCGACCACGTCCGCACCCTCCCAGGAGAGCACGACATCGTCGGGGCCGGCCTCGTCGGGCGCCACCATCTCGCCCCCCATGGCATCGACCAGCGGTTTGACCGCCGCGACGAAGGGGTCGTCTCCGATGCCGGTCACTTATCGCCCTCCCCGACGGCGTTCACCTGCAGCGAGACCCTGGTGGCGCCGGCCGCCAGAGCCCGGCGCAGCAGCGCGTCGACCGCGGTGAGCACCGCGTCCGCCTCCCCCTCGGCGGTGTTGCCGAACGGGCCGACGTCCACGGCGTCCAGCTCGGCCGCCTCGATGACCTCGCGGGCGACCAGCGCGTGCGGGGGCGCCTCGTCGAGGTCGAAGGGCTCGGTCGTGAACTCCACTCTCAATCGCACGCGCTCAACCTACTGCGCGGTGCCGATTTTCCGGCAGCCCCCTCTTGACAAGCCTCGACGCCCGACGGCAGTCTTCCATTAAGCAGAAACTAACTTCCGTAATACGGAATTCAATGACGTCTCGACTCTCGCCGCCGAACGTCTCGACACGGAAGGGAGCGCCGAGCCACATGCCGGGTTCCGAATGGGGCACAGCCACCGAGCAACGCTTCAACGTCAACCTGTCGATCCTCTTCGCCGAACTCCCGCTCCTGGAGCGCCCCGCGGCCGCCGCCGCGGCGGGCTTCACCGCGGTCGAGCTGTGGTGGCCCTGGGTCGACTCCCCCACCCCCGAGCGGTCCGAACTCGACGCCCTGAAGAAGGCGATCGAGGACGCGGGCGTCCAGCTCACGGGGCTGAACTTCTACGCCGGACAGCTGCCCGGTCCCGACCGCGGCGCGCTGTCGATCCCCGGCGCGGAGTCGGAGAGGTTCCGCGCCAACATCGACGTGGCGGCCGACTTCGCGCGGTCGCTGGACTGCAAGGCCCTCAACGCGCTCTACGGCAACCGCGTCGAGGGCGTGGAGGCGGCCGAGCAGGACGCGCTCGCGCTGGAGAACCTGGTCCTCGCGGCACGGGCCGCAGACCGGATCGGCGCGATCCTCCTGATCGAGACCCTCAACCAGCCCGAGTCACCGCTCTATCCCCTCGTGAGCGCCCCGGCGGGAGTCGCCGTCGTCGACAGGGTCAACGAGGCGACCGGTCTCGGCAACGCCAGGTTCCTCATGGACCTGTACCACCTGTCCATGAACGGCGAGGACCTGCCGTCGGTGATCGAGCGGTACGCCGCGAAGACCGGCCACGTGCAGATCGCCGACAACCCCGGCCGCGGCGCCCCGGGCACCGGGACCCTGCCCCTGGAGGACCTGCTCGGCCGGCTGCGGAAGGCGGGTTACGAGGGCTGGGTCGGCCTGGAGTACAAGCCGGGCGACCTTCCGAGCGCGGCGGCCTTCGACTGGCTGCCGGCCGAGGCCCGAGCCGCCCGCTGAGCGGCAACTCATCGACGTATCACAGCAGTCAGAGAGGCACCTTCATGAGCAGCACCCTTGCAGATTCCTCCCGCCCGAACCGCCCGAACCGTCCGACCCGCCCGGCGGTCGCCTGGATCGGTCTCGGCATCATGGGCTCCCCCATGTCGGAGAACCTGGTCAAGGCCGGGTACGACGTCACCGGGTTCACGCTGGAGCAGGACAAGCTGGAGCGCCTCGCCGCCGCGGGCGGTACGGTCGCCGGTTCGATCGCCGAGGCCGTGCGGGACGCCGACGTGGTGATCACGATGGTGCCCGCCTCACCGCAGGTCGAGGCCATCGCGTACGGCCCCGACGGCATCCTGGAGAACGCGAGGTCCGGCGCGCTGCTGATCGACATGTCGTCGATCACCCCGCAGACCTCCGTGAACCTCGCGAACGCCGCCGGCGCGAAGGGGATCCGGGTTCTGGACGCTCCCGTGTCCGGTGGCGAGGCCGGGGCGATCGAGGCCGTGCTGTCGATCATGGTCGGCGGCGAGCAGGCCGACTTCGACGAGGCCGAGCCGATCTTCGAGGCGCTCGGCAAGACCATCGTGCTCTGCGGTCCGCACGGCTCCGGCCAGACCGTGAAGGCCGCGAACCAGCTGATCGTGGCCGTGAACATCCAGGCGTGCGCCGAGGCCGTGGTCTTCCTGGAGAAGTCCGGCGTGGACCTGAAGGCCGCGCTCGACGTCCTGGGCGGCGGGCTCGCCGGCTCCACCGTACTGACGCGGAAGAAGGACAACTTCCTGAACCGCGACTTCAAGCCGGGCTTCCGCATCGACCTGCACCACAAGGACATGGGCATCGTCACGGACGCCGCCCGCACGGTCGGCGCCGCGCTGCCGGTGGGCTCCGTGGTCGCCCAGCTCGTCGCCTCCCTGCGCGCCCAGGGCGACGGCGGCCTCGACCACTCGGCCCTCCTGCGATCCGTGGAGCGCCTCTCGGGCGCACAACTCTGACACGGCCCGGTCACGCCGGGCGCGGCCCTTGCGCCTCGGGCACGACCGGATGCGTCGAGCACGACCAGACGCGCCGGGCGCGGCCTGACATGCCGGGCGCAGCCCCGAGAACTCCGGGGCGGTACCGAGACTTCCGGGTGGTGTCGTCGCTGACACCTGTCCTGTCGCGCCCAAGCGGCGGCGCCACCCGGAACCCAACCCATTTCAACAAACTGTTGACGTTCAGAACGCCCCAAACCTAGGCTCCACAAAGCGGAAGTCGGTTTCCGCTGCCCCTCGCATGGAAGGTCCACGATGTCGAAGCGCGTGCTTACGACCGAGTCCGGCGCTCCGGTCGCCGACAACCAGAACTCAGCCACCGCCGGCGCAGGCGGCCCGCTCCTCCTCCAGGACCAGCACCTCCTGGAGAAGCTCGCCCGGTTCAACCGCGAGCGCATCCCGGAGCGCGTGGTGCACGCCCGCGGCTCCGGCGCGTACGGCCACTTCGAGGTCACGGACGACGTCACCGGCTTCACCCACGCCGACTTCCTGAACACGGTCGGCAAGCGCACCGAGGTCTTCCTGCGCTTCTCCACCGTCGCCGACAACCTGGGCGGCGCGGACGCGGTCCGCGACCCGCGCGGCTTCGCGGTCAAGTTCTACACGGAGGAGGGGAATTACGACCTCGTCGGGAACAACACCCCGGTCTTCTTCATCAAGGACCCGCTCAAGTTCCCCGACTTCATCCACTCCCAGAAGCGCGACCCGTTCACGGGCAAGCAGGAGCCGGACAACGTCTGGGACTTCTGGGCGCACGCCCCCGAGGCCACGCACCAGGTGACCTGGCTGATGGGCGACCGCGGCATCCCCGCCTCGTACCGGCACATGAACGGCTACGGCTCGCACACCTACCAGTGGACGAACGCCGAGGGCGAGGCCTTCTTCGTCAAGTACCACTTCAAGACGAACCAGGGCGTGCGCAGCCTCTCCACCGAGCAGGCGCAGGAGATCGCGGGCAAGGACCCGAACTCCCACCAGACGGACCTGCTCCAGGCGATCGAGCGGGGCGTGCGCCCGTCCTGGACTCTCCACGTCCAGATCATGCCCGCGGCCGAGGCGGCGGACTACCGCTTCAACCCCTTCGACCTCACCAAGGTGTGGCCGCACAAGGACTTCCCGCTCCAGCGCGTGGGCCGGCTGGTCCTGGACCGCAACCCCGACAACGTCTTCGCCGAGGTCGAGCAGGCCGCGTTCTCCCCGAACAACTTCGTTCCGGGCATCGGCCCCTCCCCCGACAAGATGCTCCAGGGCCGGCTGTTCGCCTACGCGGACGCCCACCGCTACCGCCTCGGTGTCAACCACACCCAGCTCGCGGTGAACGCGCCGAAGGCCACGACCGCGGACAACTACGGCCGCGACGGCTTCATGGCGTCCAACGCGCAGGGCCGCGCCGCCAAGAACTACGAGCCGAACTCCTACGGCGGCCCGGCCGAGACCGGCCGCCCGCTGTCGGCCCCGCTGGCCGTCGCCGGCTGGACCGGCGCCCACGAGGCTCCCCTCCACACCAAGGACGACGACTTCTTCCAGGCGGGCGAGCTCTACCGCCTGATGTCGGCCGAGGAGCGGTCCCGGCTGATCGCGAACATCGCCGGCGGCCTCGCACAGGTCTCCCGCGACGACGTCGTCGAGAAGAACCTCGCCCACTTCCACGCCGCCGACCCGGAGTACGGCCGGCGCGTGGCGGAAGCGGTCCACGCCCTGCGCGAGGACTGACCCCCTGACCGCGTCACCGGGCCAGACGGGAGGTCGGCCCGGTGACGCGCGGCCCGCGAGGACCCGAGCGACCCGGATGAGGGGTGGTCGCCGGCGGCACGCGGGCACGACGAGGACCGCGGCGGATGCGAGCCAGTGCGGTGGTGAAGGTCCCGGGACCCTCTTCTCGACCTGAGGGAAGGCAGGCTCCGGTTCCGTCGCGGCCACCGCGGTCCCCGTCACACACCGAGCGAGGCGCCGGGTACGGACTCCGTACCCGGCGCCTCGGCGTGCTCCCGGGGTGCGGAGTCGGCCGGAGCACAGCAGCCTGAAAGCATGGACTATCCCAGCATCGTCGTGCACGCCCCGGCACTGGACGGCTCGCGACGGGTCACCACGGGGGACGAGACGCTCGGTGTCGCCTACCACCTCGACGACGTCATCGAGATCCTGCGGCGGGCCGAGGTCGACCTGGACGAGATCGAGGTCGACAAGAGCGACATCATCGACTGGCAGGGCGGCGGCCCCGACCACTGGCCGGGATTCGAGGAGCTCGAGCTCCCGGACGACTGAGAACACGCCTCGGACACGTACGCCAGTGGACGTACGCCGGCTACGCAACCCTCAAATCAAGCTCTGAACACGACCCCAGGGGCTTCAACTCACCCCGGTGATGGGCACATTCTCGGCACACGGGGCCCGCCGACACGGGGGCGGCGGGCCTCGTAACGGGGGTACGGGGGAACACGGGGGAACAACACGAGGGGCGGCTCACCCAAACGGTGAACCGCCCCTGGTACGTGCGCGACCGGTACGCGAGGAACGCGTACCTCAGACCTTCAGCGTCCTGATGGACGTGGGCGCGTGGCCCGGCTCGGTCGCGATCTCCTCGAACTCCACAACGTTTCCGATGTCGTTCGTCGTGGACATCGAGATGTTGGTGACGCGCTCCAGGATCGCCTCGACGACGACCGGCACCCGGTACTCGGCGGCGAGCTTCTTGGCCTGCTCGAAGGCGGCACCCAGCTCGGCCGGGTCGGTGACGCGGATCGCCTTGCAGCCGAGGCCCTCGACGACCTTGACGTGGTCGACGCCGTAGACGCCGAGTTCGGGCGAGTTGATGTTCTCGAACTCCAGCTTGACCTGGAAGTCGATGTCGAAGGCCCGCTGCGCCTGGCGGATCAGGCCCAGGTAGGAATTGTTGACCAGGACATGGACGTACGGGATCCGGTGCTGGGCACCGACGGCCAGTTCCTCGATCATGAACTGGAAGTCGTAATCGCCGGAGAGGGCGACGACGGAGGCCTCGGGGTCGGCCTTGGCGACGCCGAGCGCGGCCGGGATCGTCCAGCCGAGCGGTCCGGCCTGGCCGCAGTTGATCCAGTGCCGTGGCCGGTAGACGTGCAGCATCTGGGCGCCGGCGATCTGCGAGAGGCCGATGGTGGAGACGTACCGGGTCTCCGGGCCGAAGGCCTTGTTCATCTCCTCGTAGACACGCTGCGGCTTGATCGGGATGTCGTCGAAGTGCGTACGGCGCTGGAGGGTCGCCCTGCGCTCCTGGGCGGAGGCGGCCCACGCGGAGCGGTCCGGCAGCCGGCCCTCGGCCCTGAGTTCCTTCGCCACCTGGACGAACAGTCCGAGCGCGGCCTTCGCGTCGGAGGCGATGCCGTAGTCCGGGGCGAAGATCTTGCCGATCTGCGTGGGTTCGATGTCGACGTGGACGAAGGTGCGGCCCGCCGTGTAGACGTCCAGCTTGCCGGTGTGACGGTTGGCCCAGCGGTTGCCGATGCCGAGGACGAAGTCGGACTCCAGGAAGGTCGCGTTGCCGTAGCGGTGCGAGGTCTGCAGGCCCACCATGCCGGCGTTCAGCTCGTGGTCGTCGGGCAGGACGCCCCAGCCCATCAGGGTCGGGACGACCGGGATGCCCGTCAACTCGGCGAATTCCACGAGGAGTTCACAGGCGTCGGCGTTGATGACACCGCCGCCTGCGACGATCAGCGGCCGCTCGGACTCGTTCAGCAGCCCGATCGCCTTCTCGATCTGGGCACGGCTGGCGGCGGGCTTGTACGCCTGGAGAGGCTCGTACGTCTCCGGGTCGAACTCGATCTCGGTGAGCTGGACGTCGACGGGCAGGTCGATGAGGACCGGGCCCGGACGGCCGGAGCGCATGAGGTGGAAGGCCTGCTGGAAGACGCCGGGGACCTGGGCCGCCTCCAGCACGGTGACCGCCATCTTGGTCACCGGCTTCGCGATCGAGGCGATGTCGACGGCCTGGAAGTCCTCTTTGTGGATCACGGCGGTCGGCGCCTGGCCCGTGATGCACAGAATCGGGATCGAGTCGCCGATGGCGGAGTAGAGGCCGGTGATCATGTCGGTGCCCGCGGGTCCCGACGTACCGATGCAGACGCCGATGTTGCCCGGGTGGGTGCGGGTGTAGCCCTCCGCCATGTGCGAGGCGCCCTCGACATGGCGGGCAAGGGTGTGGCTGATCCCCCCGGAGGCCTTGAGGGCCGCATAGAAGGGGTTGATCGCCGCGCCCGGGACGCCGAACGCGTCACTGACGCCCTCGCGCTTGAGGATCTCGACTGCCGCGCGGGCAGCGGTCATACGAGCCATGGAGTACTCCTGCTTCGGCTGTCGGATTCGCGCTCCCGTCGCGCCCCGCGGAGAGCTGGTGATTCCTGGTGATTCCACAGTGCGGAAATTCCACATTGCGGAAATTAACTTCTGCTATCTGGAATTAATGTAGGTGCCGTACCGAAGAGCGTCAAGGGCGCGCACGCGGCTGGATCCGCAGGGGGCAAGGGCGGGGGTTGTCGACGCGTTTCGCTGCCGCGGGCCCCCCGCCTGGAGGACGATGGACACGCTGTCCCGACGTGACGTCCTGGAGTGGGCCATGGCCGAGAGCGTGCCGGTGCGGTGTCCGGCCTGCCGTCGCGAGCATCTCTTTGCCGCGCCGTCGTACCCGTGCGTGTGCGGCGCCCCCGTCACGCCCCCGCTCGACCGCCTCGCCGATCCCGCGCCGGTCACCCACCGCACGTGGGACGAGGACTGGGTCACGGTCCCCTGCGACACCTGCGGGCGCGCGGACCAGTGGCCCCAGCCGGAACTGGGCTGCCCCTGCGGAACCATGCTGCGGATTCCGGTACGAGGGGTACGGCGCCCCCTGCGCGCGGAGGTCGTGCCGGGCACCGGCGCCCCCGCGGACCTGGAGACGGAACCGGAACCGGAGGCGGCACCGCACACTCCCGAGTCGCCGCCCCCGGGTGCCGCCGGGTCGCCGCCTCTCCGTACCGCCGAGTCGCCGCCCCCCAGTACCGCAGGGGCGTCACCCGCCCCCGCCACGCCGGGAAGCCCTCTCATCCCCGACCACATCCCGCTGCCCCGCACCACCCCGACACCACGCCCGGTGTTCCAGCCGGTGACCATCCGTACCGCCCGGGACGCCGTGACGGCGACCGCGCTGTATCTGCGGTGGCTCGGCTACCGCGACATCCGCAGGGCGGACCAGCGCCCGCCCACGGGCATCGGACTCGCCGCCCGCGGCATCCTGGCGCAGGTGGACCCCACCGTCCGCCCGGCCACACTGCGCGACGTGGAGTGCCTGTGGCTGACGGCCATGTCGGAGTCCACGGGATGCGTCTACTTCTCCCTGGCCGGGTACGCGGACGACGCCCACCGTCGCGCCGACGCCCTCGGGATCCCCCTCTTCGTCCTCGACCTCACGGGCACCCCCCAGCCGGTGAACACCCACGCCGACGAACTCCTCGCCACCGGCGCCTGACCCCCGGCACGCGGGTCTGAACCCCGGCAGGGGAACGCGCCCTAGTCGGCGTACGTCTGCCGCAGTTCGATCTTGCGGACCTTCCCCGACACCGTCATCGGGAAGGACTCCAGGACCTCCAGGCGGCTGGGGATCTTGTAGTGGGCCAACCGGTCCTCACAGAAGGCGCGCAGTTCCTCCAGCGTCAACGGGTCGGCCGAGTCCAGCGGGATGACGCAGGCGAGCACCTCCTCGCCGTAGCGCTCGTGGGGCACCCCGACCACCTGGACATCGGCGATCTTCGGATGGGCGTAGAGGAACTCCTCGATCTCGCGCGGGTAGATGTTCTCGCCACCGCGGATGATCATGTCCTTGATGCGGCCGACGATCTCGACGTACCCGTCCTCACGCATCACCGCGAGGTCGCCCGTGTGCATCCAGCGGCCCGCGTCGACGGCTTCGGCGGTCTTCTCGGGCTCGTTCCAGTAGCCGAGCATCACGCTGTAGCCGCGGGTGCACAGCTCTCCTGCGGTGCCGCGCGGCTGCGTCACCCCCTCCGCCGGGTCGACGACCTTCACCTCCAGATGCGGGAGCACCCGGCCGACGGTGCCGGTGCGGTGCTCCAGGTCGTCGTCCCTACGGGTCTGCAGGGACACGGGCGAGGTCTCGGTCATGCCGTAGCAGATGGAGACCTCCGCCATGTGCATCTCGGCGACCACCCGCTTCATCACCTCGACCGGGCACGGCGAGCCCGCCATGATGCCGGTGCGCAGCGAGGACCGGTCGTACGTCGCGAAGCCGGGGAGGTTCAACTCCGCGATGAACATGGTCGGTACGCCGTACAGCGAGGTGCAGCGCTCGTCCTGGACCGTGCGGAGGGTCGCCGCCGGGTCGAAGGAGGGCGCGGGGATCACCATGCAGGCGCCGTGCGAGGTCGCTGCGAGGTTGCCCATCACCATGCCGAAGCAGTGGTAGAAGGGCACGGGGATGCAGATCCGGTCCTGCTCGCTGTAGGCGATCGACTCGCCCACGAAATAGCCGTTGTTGAGGATGTTGTGGTGGGAGAGGGTCGCCCCCTTGGGGAAGCCCGTCGTGCCCGAGGTGTACTGGATGTTGATGGGGTCGTCACAGGACAACTCCCCCGTACGCGAACGGAGTTCCTCGGACCGACCGGGGGTCCCGCGCCCGATCAGGGCGTCCCAGCTCGGGTCGCCGATGTAGACGGCCTCCCTCAACTGCGGGCATCTGTCGCGCACTTGCCCGACCATCGCCCGGTAGTCGCTGGTCTTGTGGCTGAGGGAGGCGAAGAGCAGCGAGATGCCGGCCTGCTGGAGGACGTACTCGACCTCGTGGGTGCGGTAGGCCGGGTTGATGTTCACCATGACCGCGCCGATGCGGGCGGTGGCGTACTGGACGAGCACCCACTCCGGGCAGTTGACCGCCC
Source organism: Streptomyces sp. NPDC058086 (assembly GCF_042885015.1). NCBI lineage: Bacteria > Bacillati > Actinomycetota > Actinomycetes > Kitasatosporales > Streptomycetaceae > Streptomyces > Streptomyces sp. NPDC058086. The sequence goes on from NZ_JBHVST010000008.1 coordinate 167,438, forward strand.
AGATGCCCACCCGGTCGCCCCGGGCGATGCCGGTGGCCAGCAGCGCGTACGCCAACTCGTCGACGTCCACGGAGAACTGGGCGTACGTCCAGCGCCGCCCGGACGGCACGTCGACGAGCGCCTCCCGGTCCGGCCAGGCCGTGACCGCCCGGTCCAGGTTGGCCCCGATGGTGTCGCCGAGCAGGGGCGTCGCACTGGTCCCGTGCGCGTAGGAGAGTGTGCTCACCGGAAGTCCTCCTCGCGGTACTCGGCGTCCGAGCCCGCTGCCGTGGCCTCGCGCAGCTCGATCCGGCGGATCTTGCCGGAGATGGTCTTGGGGAGTGCGCCGAACTCCAGGCGGCGGATGCGCTTGTACGGCGCCAGCACCGTCCGCGAGTGTTCGAAGAGCACCTTCGCCAGGTCGGGGCCGGGTTCATGGCCCGCGGCGAGGACGATGTACGCCTTCGGGACGGCGAGCCGCAGCTCGTCGGGGGCCGGGACGACGGCCGCCTCCGCCACCGCCTCATGCTCCAGCAGGGCGCTCTCCAGCTCGAAGGGCGAGATCTTGTAGTCGGAGGCCTTGAACACGTCGTCGGCACGGCCGACGTAGGTGATGTATCCGTCCGCGTCCCGGGCGCCGATGTCACCGGTGCGGTAGTAGCCGCCCGCCATCGCCTCCGCCGTACGGTCGGCGGCGCCGTGGTAGCCGGTCATCACGCCCACCGGCCGCGCCGACAGATCGAGCGCGATCTCCCCCTCCTCGGCCCCGGGCGCACCCGAGACCGGGTCGAGGAGTTCGACGCGGAAGCCGGGACTCGGCCGTCCCATGGAGCCCGTCTTGAGCTGCTGCCCGGGGCTGTTGGAGACCTGGACGGCCGTCTCGGTCTGCCCGAAGCCATCCCGGATGGTGACGCCCCAGGCGCGCCGTACCTGCTCGATAACCTCCGGGTTCAGCGGCTCACCGGCGGCGACGGCCTCACGCGGCGGGGTGCGCAGTTGCGTCAGGTCGGCCTGGATGAGCATCCGCCACACCGTGGGCGGGGCGCAGAAGGTGGTGACGCCCGCCCGGTCCATCTCCGCCATCAGCCGGCCCGCGTCGAAGCGCGTGTAGTTGTGGATGAAGACGGTCGCCTCCGCGTTCCAGGGCGCGAAGAGGTTGGACCAGGCGTGCTTGGCCCAGCCGGGCGAGGAGATGTTCAGATGCACGTCGCCGGGCTTGAGCCCGATCCAGTACATCGTCGACAGATGACCGATCGGGTAGGAGGCGTGGGTGTGCTCGACGAGCTTGGGGCGGGCGGTGGTGCCGGAAGTGAAGTAGAGCATCAGCGGATCGTCCGAGTGGGTGACCCCCTCGGACTCGAAGCCCGGGTCGGCGGCGTACGCCTCCTCGTAGGACTGCCAGCCGGGCCGCGCTCCACCCACCGTGATCCGGGTCTGGCGGCCGGGCACTTCGTCGAACTTCTCCGCTTCTTCGGCGCGCGCGATCACGTGCCGGACGTGGCCGCGCTCGACCCGGTCGCGCAGGTCGGCGGGGCCCAGCAGGGTGGTCGCGGGGATGACGACGGCGCGCAGCTTCATCGCGGCGAGGGCCGTCTCCCACAGCTCCACCTGGTTGCCGAGCATGACCAGGACGCGGTCCTCGGCGCGTACACCCCGCGCGCGCAGCCAGTTGGCCACCCGGTTCGAACGCTCGGAGAGGGCGGCGAAGGAGAACTGGGCGCGCTCGCCGTCCTCCTCGACGATGTGCAGGGCGGTGCGGTCGTTGCCCCGTGCGATGACGTCGAACCAGTCGAGCGCCCAGTTGAAGGACTCCGGGCGGGGCCAGTCGAAGCCCTCGTACGCCGTGGCGTAGTCCGCGCGGTGCGCCAGCAGGAAGTCCCGCGCGGCGCGGAACTCGTCCGTCGCACCGTTCGTCACCGTCATGTGTCCTCCTCGTTGCCGCACAGCCGCTTACCATCGTGTATTCCGTGATGGAGGTCTCACCACCCCCGAACGGGGGTACGCCGCGAAGAAGGGGCGAACACGTGGCAGCAGACACGGCCGAGGCGGTGGAGATGCGTGGCGCGCTGGTACGACTGCGGCGCGCCACGGGACTGCCGGTCGCCTTCGGCGGCCTCGTCGAACCCGGTCGCGCCCAGGTACGTATCAGCGAACTCAGCGGTACGGCGACGCCCGCGCTCAGCGCCCTCGCCGTGTCCTCGGGCAACGGCCTGGGCGGCAAGGCGGTCGCGCTGGCCCGGCCCTGCGCGGTGACGGACTACTCCGCCTCCCGGCAGATCAGCCACGAGTACGACGTGGCGGTCGCCACGGAGGGCCTGTGTTCCGTGATCGCCGTACCCGTCGTCGTACGCCGCCGGGTGCGCGGGGTGCTGTACGGCGCCCTGCGCACGGCTCAGCCCCTGGGTGACCGCACGCTCGGCGCGGCGGTGGCGGCGGCCCGGGACGTGGAGCAGGCGCTGGTCGTACGGGACGAGGCGCAGGGACTGCTGACCGTCGCCCGGGAGCCCGAACCGGCGGCCGGGAGCCCCGCGTGGGAGGAGGTCCGCGAGGCGCACGGGGCGCTGCGCGCACTGGCGCCGCGCATCGTCGACCCGGCGCTGCGGGCCGAACTGCTCGACGTGTGCGGGCGGCTGGCCGGTGCGGCGGCGTCCGACGCCCGGACGCCTCGCGTCGACCTCGCTCCGCGCGAGGTGGACGTCCTCGCCTGCGTCGCGGCGGGAGCCACCAACGGGGGTGCCGCCGAGCGGTTGGGGGTGCGGCCGGAGACGGTCAAGGGGTATCTGCGCTCGGCCATGCGGAAGCTCGGTGCGCGCACCCGGCTGGAGGCGGTGGTCGCCGCGCGGCGAGCCGGATTGCTGCCGTAGCTCTCCGACTGCCTCGGCCTTGGCCGCTCCGCGGCCTCTTCTCCGCCGCTCCGCGACGGTTTCCCACCCATCCGCCCCTTATAACCGCTTCGGACCCCCCACCACCGGCCGCTCCGCGGCCCCCGACTGGCGCTTTTCATTCAGACGGCGACGCCCTGAAATACGTTATGCCAACACTCTTGTTATTTCCCTCACCACCCCGAGACTCCGAAATTCAAACAGTCGTTGCCTAATATTGGCTCGGACACGACATGCGAGGGGAGCGGTGACCGTGCGAGGGGACTTCAAGGAGCCTGCGAGACCCCGCCCCGACCTGGTCATCGGCCGGGAGGAGCTCTTCGCGGGGGCGCGCCAGCAGCTCTCCGACGGAGGCAGCGTGCTGGTGCACGGCCCCGCGGGAATAGGAAAGTCCACCGTCCTGCGTGCGCTGGCCGCGGAATGCGCCGAATCGGCACACACCGTGTTGCGCTGCTCGGCGACCGAGTCCGAATCCCATCTGCCCTTCCTCGCCCTGGCCGACCTCCTCGGTCTGGTGGTGGACGAGGTCTCCGACCGGCTGCCCGCCCCGCAGCGCACCGCCCTCGAATCGGCCCTCACCGGCCGCGGAGAATCGACCCTGCAACGGGACGGCCTCGCCCTGCGCCTCGCGGTCCTCTCCGTGTTCCGCGCGCTGGCCGCCCAGGGTCCGGTCCTGATCGTCGCCGACGACCTCCAGTGGCTGGATCCGGCCAGCGCCGAACTGCTCGGCTTCGCCGCCCGCAGGCTCGGCGAGATGCCCGTACGGATGCTGTCCGCGGTGCGCACCGACACCGAGCCACGGGACCAAGAGCACGACCGCCATCTACGCGCGTCCCCGCCGGACACCCTCGCCGTGCGGCTCAACCCGCTCTCCCGGGCACAGGTCACCGAACTCCTCGGCCACCGCGGCTACACCGGGCTGCCCCGCACGACCGTCCGCGACATCCACCGCACCAGCGGCGGCAACCCGCTCTTCGCGCTGGAACTCGGCCGCGCGCTCGCCGAGAATCCCGCCCGGCCGAGCCCCGGCGAACCGCTTCCCGTGCCGACCTCGTTGCGCGCGCTCGTCCTCAGCCGTCTGGAGATGCTCTCCGCCGAGGCCCGCCACACCCTGCTCGTCGCGAGCGCGGGCGCCCGCCCCACGCTGGCGCTGCTGCACGCCGCCGGGCGCGAGAACGCCGAGGCCGAGACCGCGCACGCCGCCTCGCTCGGGCTGTTGGCTACCGAGCGCGAGACACCGGGCATCCGGTTCGCGCATCCGATGATCTCGGCCGCCCTGTACGCGGAGGCGAGCGCCCAGGAACGCCGCGCCGCCCATGCCGCGCTCTCCACGGCCGCCTCCGACCCCATCGAACGGGCCCGGCACCTCGCCCTGGCCACCACCGGTACCGATCCGCAGGTCGCCGCCCGACTCGGGGAGGCGGCGGCCGTGGCCAGGGACCGGGGCGCGCCCTCGGTCGCGGCCGGGCTGGGGCTGCTCGCGGCCCGGCACACTCCCCCGGAGACCGTTCCCGGCCCGGACGAGCGGCGGTTGCAGGCCGCCGAGGACGCGCTGACCGCCGGGGAGTCGGACCTCGCGCGGGACATCGCCCGCGACGCGCTCCGCCGGGTCACCGCGCCGGCGGAGCGCGTCCGCGCCTGGATGGTCGTCATCGACGCGGCGGGGCAGGCCATGGCCGAGGTCGACGCGGTCTTCCCGCAGGCCCTCGCCGACGCGGGCGAGGACCCCCGGCTGCTCGCGCTCGTGCGCTATCAACTCGCCTGGCGGGCCCTGCTGGTGGAGGGTGAGATGGCCAAGGGCCGCGAGGAGGCCGCGATCGCCGCCCAGCTCGCCGCCCGCGCCGGGGACCGGCCCACCGAACTCCTCGCGCTCGGCTTCCAGGCCCAGATGGAGACCCTGATGGGCCACCCGGGCGCACCCGCCACCATCCAGCGGGCGATGCGCGAACCGCAGGACCCCCGGGTGGCGTGCGACCACAACGGCGCCGGCGCCGCCCGCTTCCGCTGGCTGATCATGGGCGACCAGCTCGCCGAGGCCCGCACCACGATCACCGCTCTGCTGCGCGAGGTGCGGCGGCGCGGGATGGTCGAGAGCGAGGTGCACTTCCTGCGCGGGCTCGCCGAGACCGAGCTGCGCTCCGGGCACTGCGGGCGGGCGCTCGACCTGGCCCGGGAGAGCCTGCGGCTGGCCCGCGACACGGGGATCGGCGAGGCGGCCACCGCCATGTTCACCTCGCTCGCCGAGGCCGCGGGCGGCGACGTCGACCGGGCGCTGGCGCTGGCCCGGGAGGCCGTGGACCGCGCCGAGGAGGACGGCGACCTGGTGTACCTCTCGCGCGCCCTGGGCGCCCTCGGGCACGCCCAGCTGGTGGCCGGGGACTCGCTCGCGGTGGTGCAGTCCCTGCGGCGGGTACGGGAGCTGGAGGAGCGGCTCGGGGTCACGGACCCGGCCCGGGGGCGCTGGCACGGCGACCTCGCCGAGGCGCTGGTGCGGATCGGTGAGCCGGTCGAGGCGCAGGACGTCATCGACGCCACGCGGGCGCGGGCGCTGCGGCTCGGGCGGGAGAGCGTGCTCGCCGTGCTCGACCGGGCGGAGGCGTTGGTGCGGGCCTCACGCGGTGAACAGGGGCCCGCGGTACGTCAGCTGACGGCCGCTCAGGATCGGCTGGGCAAGCTGGGCTACGGCCTGGAGGAGGCCCGGGCGGCGTACGCCCTCGCCGGGCTGCGCACCCACCGGCCGGGGCCGACCTCGTACGACGAGGCGACGCGGCTGTTCCGTCGCTGCCGGGCGCTGCCGTGGCTGCGGCAGGTGGAGTCCGCGAGTGCGGCCGGGCCGGCGGTGGTCTCGGCCACGACGCCGCTCGCTCCCGCCGCGCTCGACAGCCTCGCCGCGACGGAGCGTCAGGTCGCGGCGCTGGTCATGGAGGGCGCCACCAATCGGGAGATAGCCGCGCGGCTGTTCATCAGCGTGAAGACCGTCGAGGCGACACTGACGCGGGTGTACCGGAAGCTGGGGATCCGATCGCGGGTGGACATCGTTCGGCTGGCTGCGGGGCGCCGGAGCGGGTGAAGTTTGCTCGCCCCCGCCGCCCCTACCCGTCCTTGGGGGCTACGCGCCTGAAGGGGCGCGGGGAACTGCGCGAGCAACCCCCACCCACCCGCAGTCGACAGAACGGTGGCTAAACCCCGTGTCTCTCAAGCAAGGGTTTTCCCTCCCGCAACTCGCCTAGGGGCTTCCCCTCTTGGATGCGGAACGTTCCGCCTTCTAGCGTGAGCGTCGTGCCGCTCGCTCGGGCACACGGCGTCAGCCCACAGGCGCCGTGCCTCACCCCCCACACCCGCGCGTCCCCCCACCGGCAACTTCTGAGGAGATCCATGTTCGGGCTCAACCGCGCCAAGAAGACCGCCGCTCTCTGTACGGCGACGGCTGCCGCCGCCGCGACCGCTCTCCTTTGCGCACCCGGCGCCGTCGCCGCCCCCCAGCCGATCGTCGGCGGCACGACGACGACCACCACCGCGTACCCGTTCATGATGCAGATCACGGACGCCTCGCAGAACCAGTTCTGCGGTGGCACCCTGGTCGCCGCCAACAAGGTCGTCACCGCCGCTCACTGCATGGTCGGCGAGACCACGAGCAGCGTCCGCGTCGTCGGCGGCAGAACGTACCTCAACGGCACGAACGGCACGGTCAGCAAGGTCAGCAAGATCTGGATCAACCCCGACTACACCGACGCCACCAACGGCGACGACGTGGCCGTACTGACCCTGTCGACGTCGATGTCGTACACCCCGGCGTCGTACGTCGCCTCCACGGACACCGGCGTGTACGCCACCGGCGCCACCGCCCGCATCATCGGCTGGGGCACCACCTCGGAGACCGGCAGCTCCGCCAACCAGCTGCGCACCGCGACCGTCCCGATCGTGTCCAACTCCAGCTGCTCCGGCTCCTACGGCTCCGACTTCGTGGCCAGCGACATGGTCTGCGCCGGTTACACCAGCGGCGGTACCGACACCTGCCAGGGAGACAGCGGCGGCCCGCTGCTCATCGGCGGCGTCCTCGCGGGCATCACCTCCTGGGGCAACGGCTGCGCCGAGGCCGGCTACCCGGGCGTCTACACCCGCCTGACGACCTTCTCGAACCTGGTGAAGACGCAGATCAACTCGTAGCCATCAGTCGCCGGTGACAGTTCGTCAGTCACAGACGGCCGACCAGCTCCCCAGACTCCTGAGCACCCCTCAGGTGAAGCCAGGGGGCGTTGCGAGCCTCCACGAGCGGCCCGCAACGCCCCCTATCCATTCCTCCCCCGCATTCTCCCCCCACTCTCCCCCGCTCTCCCCCTCTACTTGTCGGCGGTCAGCTTCCCCGCGCTGCCCCAACTGTCCGCCGGCACCTCGTGGATCCAGACGTGCACGCTCTCGGCGGGGATCTTGTACGCGTCGACGAAGGCGTCGGTGACGCGCTTGACGAGGTCCCGCTTGAGCTCGACCTCGCGCGGACCCTGCTGAATGGTGACGATGGGCATGGCTGAACTCCTTCTCCTGGGGCGGCTCCGGCCGCCTTCCGGCTACGGGTTCAGTTCATCGCGCGGGCGCTCGTCGACCAAGAAGCGGACCGCGACCGCAGCGATCAGTTCTCGTGATCGCCGCAGGCCGCGAGCAGGGCGTCCAGGTGAGGCGTCGGCGTCGTGCCGTGCACGGCGAGTCCCGTGGTGAGCGCTAGCCCCGGCGCCCGGAAGGGCACGAAGGCGACCCGTGGGCTGTGCAGGACGCGGGCGTGCGAGGCGTAGACGACCGTCCACAGCGGCCGGCTACCGATGCTGGCGAGGGTGTCCTGCAGGGAGCCGCTCACCGGTCCTGGCAGTGGTTCGAAGCCGGCGTCGTGACAGGCCCCGACGACCAGGTCGACCAGGGTGGGGTTGGTCCGGCGCGCGGTGATGCTCAGCGGAAGTGCGGCCAGTTCGGCGAGGTCGATCCCGTCGCGGGCGGCCAAGGGGTGCCCGGCGGGCAGCGCGGCCACCAGCGGATCAGGCCACAGCGGCAGCACGCGTACGCCCGGCAGGGGCTCCGCGCCTCGTACGAACGCGGCGTCGAGGCGACCGTCCAGGACCCGCGCGAGCCGCTCCTGCGCGGGCAGCGAGACCAGCTCGACCTGGACCGCGGGCTTCCGCTCGGCGAAGCCCGCGAGCACCCGGTCCAGGTGAGCGCCGAGTCCGGTACTGGTGCCCAGGCGCAGTACCTCGGCCGCGGCGACCGCAGCGCGGGCCCGGTCCACGGCGGCGAGCACCGCCCGCGCCTCGGGCAGCAGCCGCTCCCCCGCCCCCGTCAGCCGTACGTGCCGCGGTGAACGGTCGAACAGCTCGGCGCCCAGCTCCCGCTCCAGCCGCCGTATCTGCTGGCTGACGGCCGACTGCACGATGTGCAGGTGCTCCGCCGCCCGCCCGAAGTGCAGTTCCTCGGCGACCGTGACGAAGTAGACGAGTTGCCGCAGTTCCATGTCCGGGACTGTAGGGCCCCTGTTTGAATGGCGGCCGTTGGGGGGTGATGGGCATGGTGTCCACGGACCGGTTCCTGGCCTTCGCGGCGATGTCGCTGCTGGTGATCGTGATTCCCGGGCCGAGTGTGCTGTTCGTGATCGGACGGGCGCTCGCGCACGGCCGGCGCACGGCGGTGATGACGGCGCTGGGCAATGTCGTCGGCTCGTATCTGCTGGTGGTCGCGGTCGCCTTCGGGATCGGCTCACTGGTCGAGCGCTCGCTGACCGTCTTCCTGGTGGTGAAGCTGGCGGGCGCCGCGTATCTGGTCCTGCTGGGGGTGCGGGCGTTCCGGCACCGCAAGGAGATGAAGGCCTCGGCGTTGCGTCAGGAGCCCGTGGCCGCGGCGCGCGGCGATCTGCGGACCGTCCTGGACGGCGCCCTCGTCGGCCTCACCAACCCCAAGGGTCTGGTCTTCTTCGCGGCCGTGCTGCCGCAGTTCGTGGACCACTCGGCGGGGCGGGTGCCCGTACAGATGCTGGTGCTCGGTCTGATCCCGATCTCCATCGGGCTGGTCACCGACACCCTGTGGGGACTGACGGCGTCCGCGGCCCGCTCCTGGTTCGCCGGCTCGGACCGTCGGCTGTCGCTGATCGGGGGCGCGGGCGGCTGCACTCTGATCGGGCTCGGGGTGACGGTGGCGGTGACGGGTCGCGCGGACTGAGTCCTCCGGTTACGTGTCGTACACGGCCACGGTCCCGAAGCGGATGTCGTACGACGCCGACGCGCCGGACAGCGTCCGGAGCAACCCCTCGGCCTCCGCCACCACCTCCTCCCGCTGGACCTTCGTGAGCCGGCCGAAGGGTTCGATGGTGAGCACGTCCCCCTCCTGTCGCCACAGGCCCCCCAGGAATCCGTCGACGAGCAGCGTGCAGTACGCCTGGTTGCCCGCCCAGGTACGCCCTTTGAGACCGGCGGGCACCACCCGGGAGCGGTCGGCGTGCGAGAGGAGCAGGTTGTCGAACTCGGGCAGGAAACGGGGCGGGGCCGGGGTGTCGGAGGCGGGGCGGGGCGCGTCGGGGAGGTCGAAGAGTTCGACGCCGTTCTCGTCACGGAAGGTGAACAGTCCCGGGCGGAGCCGTTCGAAGGCCTCGCGCAGCCTGGTCAGCCCCGCCCAGGTCTGCATGTCCCTGACGGAGGCGGGCCCGAACGCGGCGAGGTAGCGCAGGACGGCCGCGTCGGGGCCCGGGGACGGCTCGGTGGGACGGCCCAGCCAGTGTTCGGCGGTGGTCAGCGCGACCTGGCCGCTGCGGCCCCACAGTCCGCGTGGGGTGACCTGGACGAGCGGCAGCCGGCAGCGGGCGGCGACCGAGAGCGCGAACGGGTCGGCGTCCGGCCAGTGGACGAGCAGTTCCTCACGCAGCTGTTTCATCGTGCGCGGCTCGGCCTCCACCAGCTCCCGGGCGATCACGGCGAGCCGGTCCAGGTCGACACCGGCGAGCCCCTTGCGGAAGTTGTTCAGCTCCCGGTCGCGGGCCCCCTGCACGAGCGGTCGCAGGGTGAGGGCGTCGTCGGCGGTGTGGGTGTGGATGGTGGAGCGCAGGGTCACGATGCGGACGACGGCACGGTCCTCCATGGCCGTCGACAGCTCCTCGGGCCGGAACCCTTCCAGCCGGGCGGCGAGGGCGTAGTACGGCGGTTTCACGTTCTGCGCCTGAAGACCCACGAGGTGCCGGACGGCGTCCGCGGCGCTACGGCCGGCCGGCCGGCGCAGGAGGAGCTGGCGGGCGAGGGTCGCGCGGTTGAGGGCGCGGGGGTCGAGCACGGGTGCGGGGTGGCCGCCGACGGCGCGCGCCCTGTTCCCGCCACCGACCGACTTCCCGCCACCGTTCCCGTTCACGTTCTGGTTCCCGTTCTGGTTCCCGTCCACGCCGCTCGTCTTCGTCGTCATGCCGTGCACGTTAACGGGGCTTGCGGACACCTTCTGTCCGCAATCAGTGGGGCCCTCCACCGGAGCGCCCGCCCGGGCAGTACGCCCACCACCGCCCGCGACATTTGACCCGTATATCCTTCTCCGTGATCACAGCGACGTACCTGCGACATGGGAGGCAGCCGCAATGTCCGAGCGACGCCCCCGTCCGGCCGCCAAGAACGGCAGAAAGCCCGTCTGGCGACGCGCCCTGAACCCACCGGCCGCGACCGGCGCGACACCCCCGGCGCCGCGCGCCGACCCGCCGGAGCCGGAACCCGCCACCGACAGCGTCGTACAGGCGGCCCTGTACCGCGACGGCGTACGGGTCTCGACCCCCGCCTCCCTCGCCGACACCTTCCGAGAGCTGCGCGAACAGCCGTCCGGCATGGCATGGATCGGCCTGGCCCGCCCCACGGAGGCCGAACTCCTGTCCCTGGCGGCCGAGTTCGACCTGCATCCGCTCGCCGTCGAGGACGCGATGGAGGCACACCAGCGTCCGAAGCTGGAGCGCTACGGCGAGACGCTCTTCGTCGTCCTGAGCGCGGCCCGCTATCTGGACGCGGCCGAGGAGGTCTACTTCGGCGAGCTGCACGTCTTCGTGGGCCCCGACTTCGTGATCACCGTCCGGCACGGGGCGGCGCCGGACCTGTCGGCGGTGCGCCGCCGCATGGAGGACTCCCCGGAGCTGCTGAAACTCGGCCCCGAGGCCGTCCTCTACGCGATCCTCGACTCCGTGGTCGACGGCTACGTCCCCGTCGTCTCCGGCGTCCAGAACGACATCGACGAGATCGAGACCGAGGTCTTCCGCGGCGACCCCGAGGTGTCCCGCCGCATCTACGAACTCTCCCGCGAAATGGTCGAGTTCCAGCGCGCCACCCGCCCCCTGGTCGGCATGCTGCACGGCCTGATGGCGGGTTTCGCCAAGTACGGCACCGAAGAGGAACTCCAGCGCTACCTCCGCGACGTCGCCGACCACGTCACCCACACCAGCGAACGCGTCGACGGCTTCCGCCAGGCCCTCACCGACATCCTCACCGTCAACGCCACCCTCGTCACCCAGCAGCAGAACGCCGAGATGCGCGCACTGGCGGAGGCGGGCTTCGAACAGAACGAGGAGATCAAGAAGATCTCGTCATGGGCGGCGATCCTGTTCGCTCCGACGCTCGTCGGGACGATCTACGGCATGAACTTCGACCGCATGCCGGAGTTGCACTGGGTGCTCGGGTACCCCTTCGCGATCATCCTGATGGCGGTTGTCTGCACCAGTTTGTACGTCATCTTCAAACGGAAAGACTGGCTCTGAGTAACCGTCCCGGGAGGCACTCCCGTGAGTGGGCGCGGACCGGATCACAGGCTCCGACGACGCTCCCGAGGCCGCTGGGGAGAATCTGGGGAGAATGAGCCGCGCTCCAATGCGGGCGGTCTCCTGCGATCGAGTGGGTTGACCTGTGGGAGCCCCCGCTCCTCAGGCACCTCCTGGAAGCACTGATCAGCACGGAGAGTAGCGAACTTCCCTTGTAGAACGCCGAAACGGATGGGCACAGCAGATCGCTGTGCCCATCCGTTTCGTGAATCATGTGGAGCGGACGCCTACGCGGCCAGTGCAGGCTGGCCGAGCAGAGCGTCAATGGCCCCACGCCCCTTGCCGCCGGCCTCCGGCATGAAGTGGGCGTAGTAGTCCAGGGTGACGGTCGGGCTCGAATGGCCGAGCCAGCGGGCCAGGGTGACGACGGACTCGCCCGCTTCGAGGATGACCGAGGCGTACGTGTGCCGGAGCACATGGAAGCCATCCTTGCGCGACGCCATCCACCGCTCGCCCTTCTCCCGCAGGGGGACGACGCCAGCGGCGGCCAGGGCAGGCTTCCACACCTCGACGTTGAAGATGTTCGCGCGAAGGGCGTTGCCGTACGTCGTGGTGATGACGAGCGGGACCTTCCTCGTCTCCCGTTCGGGCTCCGGGCCGCCCCACGGCAGCTCGACCTCGACCGCGGGGTACTCCATGAAGTACTGCGCCAAGGCTGCCGCGACGGACGGCGGCATGTCGACGAGGCGGGTCTTGCCGCCCTTCGGCAGGGTGAAGTACAGGGCGCCCGCCAAGGAGTTGAACCTGCCGACGGATGCGCAGCACTCCACGAGCGAAGTCGACGTCCTCCGGCGACAGCCCGAAGACCTCACCCTGCCGTAGCCCACAGCCCAGCGCGAGCACGACGGCGATGCGGTAGCGCACGTTGATCGCGTTCCGTACGCGCTGCGCGGTCTCCAGGGGCCAGGCTTCCCTCTGGTCCTCCGGCGCCTTGGGCCACCGCACGGACTTGGCCCGCATCGGATTGCGTGCCAAGCGCTTGTCGTCGATGGCGGTCTCGAAGATGTTCGAGAGCGAGCCGAGGCCACACCGGCACCGAACACGTCGTCGCCATCGTGGACGACGTAGACGCCATCGACGCGGTACTCGTCGGACGCCTCATCCGCCGCCACTCGGACCTTGCCCCGCTCGGGACGAACGTCAACTTCGTACAAGCCGCCGGCAGCCAGGCGCTGAAGATCCGCACCTACGAGCGCGGCGTCGAGGCAGAAACCCTGTCGTGCGGGAGCGGAGCCGTCGCGGCCGTCGTCATCGCCACCCTGCGCGGCCTCGTGACGCCGCGTGCCGTCACCGTCCACAACCGCGCCGGGGAGCCGCTCACGGTTCGGCCACATCCCGACCGACCGAAGCGCATTCACTGGGTCGGCAGGCCGGTCACCAACACCTTCGAAGGGGTGCTCACATGACTCAGTTCCTCAGTTCCAGCTCTGACCTCGCGGTGCCGGAGGCCGTCCAAGCACTTCGCGACTGGCAGCGTGACCGCGAGGGGCTCGGTGTCGCTCTCGTCTACGGGCCGGTGTCAGCAGAGGACCGGCTTTACCACTCCAAGTGCCCCGTGAACCAGCGTTCCGTGACGGCCCTATCCGAGGCCCTCGACGACATCGGGGCCCATTGGAAAGTGCTGAACCCATACGAACCGGACTTCATCACGGAGTTGGCCGGGTACGACGTGGCTCTCTCGAACCTTCACGGTCCGTACGGGGGGGACGGGAGGTTGCAGGGTCTGCTCGACTATCTGCGCGTGCCGTACTGCGGCAGCGGAGTCGCAGCGTCCGCGGTGGCCGCCGACAAGATCCTGTGCAAGCGGGTGATGCTGAGTCTCGGCGTCCCCACGCCCGGATGGTGGGTGTGGTCCGGGGGCCCGATGCACTGGAACGGTCGGGCCGCGATGGTCAAGCCGCCCTTCGGCGGCTCCAGCGTAGGCATGAGCCTGGTCCGCGAAAGGGCCGATCTTCCCAGGGCACTGGCGGACGCTGCCGGCGAAGTGGGCGCGGACGTGTTGATCGAGGACTACCTGACTGGCGTGCCGCTGACCGTCGGGTTGCTGGAGCTGCCCGGAGGAGCCGTCGTCGTGCTCCCCCCGCTGGTCACCGAGGCCACCGAGGCGGAGTTCTACAACGCCGACACGAAGCTCGACGTGGATTCCAGGGGCGCCGTAGCAGTACGGGCCGCCGAGCTGTCGCCCGAGGTGCCGGCCAGGGTCACCGAGTGCGCCACGACGTTGTGGGACGGGCTCGGGCTGCGTGGTTCGGCGCGCGTCGACTTCATCCTCTCCGAGGACGACGAGCCGTACGTGCTGGAGGTCAACAGCACGCCGGGCATGTCCCGTGACAGCAACTTCGTGGTGGGCGCCGCGATGGTCGGACTCACGCGCACGGATGTCGTAGTGGCGATGGTGCACGAGGCGTTGGCCCGCCCGCCATACGATGTTCCCCTGACCACTCCCGCGTTCTCCAGCACCACACTGCCTCGGGAGGCTGCCGTCTCACCGTAGGAGCCCGCCTGCTGTGTCGCGCGTCCACGATGTCCCCATGTTCCGACAGCTCATCGCCCCCGCCGAGTGGGATCTGCACGGAGGCTGGGCACTCGGGGACAGGGTGGAATGGTCCAACCGGGCGTGCGGCCTGGCGTCGCTGAGAATGATCCTGCTCGCCTACGGGCACGAGGCACCCACGGTCACGGAACTGCTGAAACTCGCGGTCAAGCACGAGGTTCTGACCCCGCGTGGGGCGCTCCACGCGGGGATCGCGAGCCTGGCTACCGACTTCGGCGTCCCTGCGACCGCGGAGCCCGTGCGGGTGGAAGACCTGCTCGCCCGCCTCGATGACGCATCGGTCATCGCGTCCGTCACCGAGCGGTTTCCCGACGACGGCCGTTCCGGGGGCCACCTCGTCATCCTTCACGGTTTCGAGGACGGTCCCGACCCGACAATCTTCATCCGGGACCCATCGGCCTGGGGCCAAACGCACGATCAAGTCCCTTTGAGTCGCCTGTCCCCTTCCTACGCCGGCCGCGCGGTCACCTTCGCGCCCCTGAACAACGGAGAGTCTTGATGCCCGAGGCAGACGGCGACACGACCGAGGCCACAAGCAGCCGAAGGATCGCCGTACTCGGAGAGATGCTGGAGCTGGGCCACGAAGCCGTGGAAGCTCACCGCGAGGTCGGCCGCATGGCAGCCGAGAACGGCGTCGATCTCATCGTGGCGGTCGGCGACACACTCGCCAAGCAACTCGCCCTCGCGGCGGGCGCGGCAGGCGTACCGGACATCGCGATGGTAGGCGACAACGACACCGCCGCCGCCTACCTGGCCTCCATCCTCCGCCCCGGCGACGTCGTCCTCATGAAGGCGTCCCGCGGCGGCCAGCTCTGGCAGATCGCCCAAGCACTCACCGGGCAGCCCGTCACCGGGCTGTGAGCCGCCGCCGACCCGGAGAAGCGGCCGCCGCGCTCACCTCTACGCGGCGGCGTAGCTGAGCCGGAACAGGTCATGGACACGCTCCAAGTCCTGCTCCACGCGGAGCTGTACCTCCAGGTCCCCCGTGCCGTGGTGGCCGGGTCCCGTCACTTTCCGAGTGAAGCCGGGCACAAGGTCGACGTCCTTCGGATCGGCAGTCACTCAGCTTGCCGCACCGCTGCTCTACGAGGGCGCCACCGCATGCCTCGATCACCTTGCGGGCAGGAAAGTTGTCGCGGCCGCAGGTGACCAGAGCGAACACCGGCGAATGGCCGTCAGCGCTTCCGGCGTCGTGCCGCGGCGACGGCTGCGGCGCTTCGGCGGAAGGCGGATGCCACGCCGTAGAGCACGCGGACCGGTCGCCAGCGACGCGTCGGCCGGCCTGCTACGGGGGTCGGTTCAATCACGCTTGGGGTGTCGTCGCCGGCCGGAGAGACCGGCTGGACCGGGGACGTCGGGGGGACTGGCCGCCGGCTGGCTTCGGCGCGAACCAAGGCGGCGATGGCGGCATGGATGTCGAAGGGCATGGCGAGTCTCCTGCGGTGTGGGCCGGTTGCTGAAAGCACGGTCGCGTCGCTGCGCCGCGCCCGAGCCGGGCACGGCGCAGCGACGCGGCTGGGCCGGTCAGCAGCGCAGGATGACGTTCTGCGGAAGTTGGAATCCGGACGCGTCTCGAGCGGAGGCGGGCGCTCGTCCTTGGGCACCAAGGGAGGTGATCGAGACGAGGGCGTCGCCCACGATCTGGTGCGAGCCGACTACCGCCAGGCGGGACCGGTGGTGGCAGGCCGAGACGATGCCCGCCCGGTGGCCTCCGCCGTGATGAGGTGCGTCGCGGCGCACACCGAGGTCGTCACGCGGCACCGCGAATGCCTGCAGGGTCTCGCAGACGTCGTCATCGTCGTCGGTCGGCGGCGACGCATGCGAAACGTGTACAACCACGCAGTCGACGGCAGCGGATGGCGGCGCATTGACGAAGCTGGGGGTGAATGCCGTGATCAAGAATGCCAGTAAGGCCATCAGAAGCGCAGCGCGCACGCCACTGCGGGCCGCGTGGCGGCCGGCGTTGACGGCGCTGCACATGCGAGACCTCCCCAAGGCGTTCACCCGGACAGATCTCCTGGATGGCCAACGACACACCCAATTTCACCTTAAACAGGATATATTCGCCCCCGAGGGGCAGGGAGAATCAAACCTCTATGCGCATACCGATGATTCGGGCGACCTGCGCGCAGGTGACGCAAGCTGCTCCAGGGCGGGCGTCGCCCGACGTCGTCCAGCCCGCTGGTGCGGTGTGGTGGAAGGCGCCTGTGGCGGCGAGCGTTGCCGTCGTCACGTTGCCCAGGACCAGGGCTGCCAGCGCCCCGGCGTTGGTCTGCCACACCCTGCGGCGGCGCTTGGCGGTCACCGGTGCTCCCGCAGCAGCGCGAGGCGGCGTTTGTACTCGTCCTCGTCGATCTCCCCGCGGGCGAACCGCTCGGCGAGCAATTCCTCCGCTCGCCTGCTTCCCCAGCCGGGCTCCCCGGAGGAGGAGGGCGGGCCGGCCTGGTGGCCGTGACGGCTGCCCGTGAGGTAGCGGACGAGCGCGACGATACCGGCGATCACCAGTGCCCAGAACAGCACCATGAAGATAGCCATGAAGAACCAGCCGCCCCAGCCCCAGCCCCAGCCACCGTCGTACCACATCATGCCGATCGCCTTCTTCGACTGGTGGGCAAAGCCTCACCTCCAGAATGCTTCACCGGAGGCCGCCGCGCCTTGCCTGCTCACCACCCTCCCGCAGGGCAGAGGGCCGGAGAAGGGGCCGTTCGGGCCGCCCCCGCCGACGACCGGCCCACAATCTTTGACCGCGGTCGGGATACAGGTCAGCCCCGGCCGCCGTTGTCGAGCAGGCCGGGGCCTTGGGCGCGGGAGTGACCGGCCTGCCTGGGCACCGTCAGCAGCCGCATTCCTCGCCGCGCCGGGACTCGCCGCCCTCGCGTACCGCGGGGCCGGCGACGAACAGGCCCACGACCGGGTCGAGCAACCACAGGCCGAGCAGCGCGTTGGCGAGCAGACCGGCCAAGACGGCGGTGGCCAGGTAGGCGCACAACAGGTTCTGGGTGCCCTCCCTTCACCGGCTCCGGCACAGTGCGCTGACACACGACACGGAGGACGCCACGTCCACGCCGATGCTGCTGGCCCGCTCCCGCCACGCGTCGGTACGGTCCCTGGAACGCTACGCACGGCCCGGTGTCGACGCAGTCGCCCAGCATGTCGCCGAGCGCGACCCGGCCGCCCGCCGCCGTCGGTGAACCCCGGAACCTACCGACGGATCGCTTACTCCCTGGTGTCCGAGCTAGGAGCACACGCACAACGAGAAGTGCTCATACTTCGGGCGGCGCCGACGAGGAATCGGAGTCCATGGGGCATGACATGGGCCGCATGTCCCCGCCGGCATGTTCGTCGCTCACCTGCTGGCCGCAGTGCTGCCGGCCTGTGGCTTGCGTACGGCGAATGCGCCACGCCCCGTGTCGCCTGATGGCTCGCCGCACCGCTGCGCCTGCTATTCCGCCTCCCCGTGCCGGCTTCTCCTCGTCCTCGCGTCTGCGCCGGTGGCTGCTGCGGCGTGGCCGGGTGTATGGGATGAGCCCGGATCACCAAGCGATCCGGGCCCTCCGTGGCGGCGTACACGTCAGCGCGGTGCAGATCCGCGTTCCCGCAGCAGGTCGGCCATGACCTTCATCTCCGACTGCTGGGCGTCGACCATGCCCTGGGCGAGTTTCTTCTCCTGGGGAACCGTGCACTGCCGGGCGCAGGCGCGGGCCATGTCGATGCCGCCCATGTGGTGGTCGTACATGAG
The DNA here is from genome assembly GCF_042885015.1 of Streptomyces sp. NPDC058086. Taxonomy (NCBI): domain Bacteria; kingdom Bacillati; phylum Actinomycetota; class Actinomycetes; order Kitasatosporales; family Streptomycetaceae; genus Streptomyces; species Streptomyces sp. NPDC058086. The sequence goes on from NZ_JBHVST010000008.1 coordinate 185,398, forward strand.
CTGAAGGTAGAGGATCTCCGCCTGTTTGCCGTTGAGCTTGCCGAGTTGGTTCAACTCGGTGTTGGTGGCCATGCCCGGCATGAGGGAGCCGTCCTTCATCTGGTGGCCCATGGGGCCCATGGGCATCCAGGTCATATAGCCCTCGGGGGATGTCACTGGCAGGTTCCACAGGGAGAGCCAGCCGAGCAGTATGCCCCGCTGGTTGGCCTGGGTCTGCGCGATGTCGTACGCGAGGCGGCGGACGTCCTCGTTGGTGGTGCGGTCGCGGACGATATAGGCCATCTCGACGGCTTGCTGGTGGTGGACGGCCATGTCGCGGGCGAAGCCGGCGTCGGCGGAGTCGGTCGTGGGGACGGCGGCTGACTTGTTGTTGCCGTTGTCGGTGAGGGCGAGCAACGAGAGGGCCAGGACGACGGCGACCAGCGCCGCCGCGCCGATGATCAGCCAGCAAGTGAGAGCGGGCTTGCGGTCGGGTACGTCGCCCAGGTCGGTCTCGTCCGGTGCGGTGGCGGTCAGGTCCGTCATGAGGCGGTCAGTCCATTCGTGCAGGCGGCACCCGGTTCGGGGGTCTGCGCGCCCTGGACGTACTTGGTGAGGAACTGCTCGACTCGCGGATCGGAGGCCGTGTTCACGCTGAGCTGGTGGCCCCAGGCCGACAGCATGATCGTCCCGGACTCGGTCTTGTCCGGGCTCATCAGCGTGTACGGGGTCTTGGTGACCTTGCCGGCGAGGGTCTTGATGTCGGCCGCGCTGGCCTTGTCGTTGTACGTGACCCAGACCGCGCCGTGTTCGAGGGAATGGACGGCGTTCTCGTTGGCGACGGCCTTGGTGTAGACGTTGCCGTTGCAGGTCATCCACACCGGGGCGTGGTTGCCGCCGACGGGTGGGTTCATCGGGTAGTTGACCTTGGTCTGGACGTGGTTGCGGGTGAGCTTCTTCGCATCCCAAGTCTTCTCGCCGCTTATCGGCTTCGCTGCGGCGGCGGCCTTCTGGTCGTTCTTCTCGTTGGCGTTGTTGATGGCGTACGCGCCCCAGCCGATGAGTCCGGCGACGATGACCGTACTGAGCGTGATGGTGATGATGCGGTTGCGGCGCTCGCGGGCCTTTTCGGCGCGGCGCATCGCCTCTATGCGGGCCTTGCGGTCGGCGGCGGCCTGCTTCTTGCTCGTGTTGGGCATGCCTGGGTGTCCTTGTCCCCGCCGCGGTGTCGTCGTCCGCGACGGTGGGTGCAGGGGGTGGACGGATGTCGTTCGGCGCATGGGCACGCGTGAGCGCCACTGCGCCATGCCATCCGTCTAGGTCCGCTGCACCTGGAGGACGTGGAGATCGGGAGCACTGAAAGCCGGCGGAGGCTTGGCGAGAAGCGTGGGATCGGCCTGCCGCCTGGGGAGGCTCGGCATGCGGGGCAGGAGCACCGGCAGGGGGTGCACGGGTGCGGCGAGCACCGCTGCCGCACCGTGGACGGCGGGTGAGCAGCACACGTCTCCGGAGGGGCAGCCACCCGGGTGCGCGGCCGGCATTGTGTGGTGCTCGGCCGGGCCGCCTGTCTGCATCTGCGCGTGTGAAACACCGGTCATGGCAGCGGTCGTGGAAGTGGCGTGGTCGCCGCTGTCGGCATGTGCCGCGACTCCCAGGCATATCACCAGAGCCGCGAGCAGTACGGCCAGGGCAGGACAGAGCGCCGCGGTACGCGTGGTCCGCCACGCGCCGCGGGCCGTGTGCTGCGTCCGGCTGCTCATCACGCTGAATGTTAAGCGGTACTTGTGAACGCGCTTTCGATCGGGCCCGGGTGCTCAGTGCTCATGGCCCTCCTCCCCCGTCTCCGGGTGGACGAAGGTGCGGGTGACCAGGTGGTTGGGGGCGGTCAGGGTCTCGTGGAAGATGCGGCCGGTCTCGTCGAGGGTGAGGTCGAGTTGGGTGTGCTCGGCCGGGTAGGCGAGGGCGAGACGGCGGTGGCCGATGTCGTCCGGCAGCCGGGTGATCACGGGTGCGGTGCCGCTGCCGTACGGCTCGGCGGCCAGGAACTCCTTCCCCGTGATGGGGAGTTGCTTGAGGTCGCCGAGGCCGAGCGTGGTGTTGCTGGTGACCAGTTCGTGCAGGGTGAGGCGGGGGGCCCTCTTCATCGCGGCGACCGTCTCGCGGAGCAGGGCGGCGTCGGGGCGGGCGGGCCAGGTGATGGCCAGGCCCGCACGGCCGCCCGCCCATTCCTCGCCCGCCGAGGCGGTCAGGGTGAGGTGGCTGGTGCCCTTGCGCCAGGTGAGCGGGGTGTAGAAGCAGCCGGTGCCGCAGCCACGGAGCTTCAGGGCTCGGCGGGTGCCGCGCGGGTCGGCGAGGGTGGCGGACAGGCCGTACGACTGGTCGTCGAGCACCGGTGCGCAACAGGAGCTGGCCGCTCCGGAGAACACACCGAGCCCGTACACGGAGCCGAAGCCGTGCCCGGTCGGCGCCCGGCCCGCGATCATCGGCAGCTGCGGCTTCCACCCGGCCAGCAGTGCCAGCCCGCCGAGCGCCATCGCCGCGCCGCCGATCGAGAACACCAGTAGGTGGTGGCCGGAGATCAGCGCGACCAGCACGGTGGCGCCGAGACCGATCGACACGATCACAGTGGCCACCCCGGCGGCGAAGATCAGCGTCGCGGCCAGGATCCCGGTGCGGCGCCGGAAGCCGGTGGCCAGGTACGCGGGCAGCATCACGGACACACAGCAGGGCGCGAGCAGTGCCACCACGCCGCCGAGGAACGATGCCAGCAGCGTCGTACCGAACAGCAGGTCTCCCATGTGGACGACGCCTCCTCAACCAGAAACCTGAACTCCTTAGGAGATTAGGTGATTGGTTGTGGGGTGTCCAGCCGGGGGCACAGTGATGGTCAGCGCATGGAGGTGACCTGGGCGGCCGGGGTGCCGTTCGGGCAGTAGTTGAGCTGCGTGGCGGCCGCCGCCGGGCCGCCGACGATCAGCAGCGGCACGGCAAGCGCCACTGCCGCGGTCAGCGAACCCGCCGCGATACGGAGGCGGCTCAGTGGGGGGTGCGCTTCGATGAGGCGGCGCACCCGGCGCGCCGCGGTGGAACCGCCGGCAGCGAGCGCCACGGCCGGAGTGGGGCCGCCCGCGACCGCGAGCAGTGCCGCAGCGGTGGTCAGCCGTCCGGAGCGGGCGGCGGCCACGTCGTCGGCGCGCATCTCCACCAGCCGTGCGATCTCCGCCTCGGCGGTACGGAACAGCGGAACCCGGGGAAAGGCGCGGGCCAGGGCCTGCGTCCAGGCCAGCACGGCGTCGTGGCGCTCGGCCTGGTGGGCGCCTTCGTGGGCCAGGACGGCGGTGAGCTGTTCATCGTCCAGGGTGTGCAGAGCGCTGGTGGTGATCACGGTCCGGCGATGGCGGCCGGGCAGGCAGTAGGCGGCGGGTTCGTCATGGTCGAGGACGACGACCCCGCGTACGGGATCGGCGCGACCGACCATGTCGAGGACCTCGCGGTGCTCCCGACGCTCCCGGCCGATGCGCACGAGAGCCGTGCCCGCACACCAGGTCACCCGCCCCAGCACCGCGAGTGCGAGCACGGCCCCCGCGGCCCCGGCGGCGGCGCCGCCCGGCGAGGCGTACTGCGCGGTCAGCGCCATCACGCACGCCTGGAGTAGCTCCGCGAGGTCGGCGCTGACCCTGACGGTCGGCACGGTCAGCGCGAGCCCGGCCAGGACGGCGGACGTGAGCGCCGAGGCGCCCAGCACCTGCCAGACCACGATGCCCAGTCGGGGCGCCCGCTCGGCCCAGCCGGCCCCGCGCAGCAGCCGGGGTGCCAGGGTGCACAGCAGCACGGCGTACACGAAGAGGACGGCGGCGACGATCACGAGGACGTCTCCCCCGCTTCCCGTGCCACGGCCTGCCCGAGCAGCCGGTGCAGTTCCTCAGCCTCGCCGGGCTGCATCTGCTGCACGAAACGGGCCAGCGTCGCGGTGCGGTCGTCGGCCACGGACAGCGCCTCTCCCATCAGCCCGGCGACGTACTCCTCGCGACTCTGGGTGGCTCCGTACCGGTAGGCCCGGCCGTCCTTCTCCTTCGCCAGCCAGCCCTTGCGGTAGAGGATCTCGGTGACCGTGTGGACGGTGTTGTACGCGGGCTCCGGGTCCCGGTCCAGGCGCTCGAGGACCTCGCGGACGCGCAACGGTCTGCCCGCGGCCCACACCGCGTCCATGATCGCGGCTTCCAGCTCGCCGAACTGCGTCACGGGCCCTCCTCCCCGATCGGAACAGATTCTCCGGACATCCTAAGCGGCCTAGGTAGTCGGGCGGGCGGTACCGATGATCGACGGGGAGGCCGGGTTGGCCCGGCCGTTGATCAGGAAGTAGAAGCGGCGGATGTCCTCGACGGTGAAGCCCGCCTCCTGGATGGCGCGTGCGGTGTCGCGGGTGAGGTGGCAGCCGCCACCGATGAGCCGCCACGGCAGGGCCAGCACCTTCTGCACCCGGCGGAAGCCGGACCGCTCGGAGACGACGTGCTCGTAGAAGCGCAGCTCCCCGCCCGGTTTCAGCACCCGCCTCACCTCGGCGAGCGCGCCCGGCACGTCCGCGATGGTGCACAGCACCAGCGAGAACACCGCCACGTCGAAACCGTCGTCCTCCAACGGCAGCTTCTCCGCCCGGCCCGCCGCCACCTCCACCGGCACGGGCGCCTCCGTCGCGGCTTTCTCCGCGAGAGCCCGGAGTCTCGGCTCCGGCTCCACCGCCACCACCTGCGTCACCTCGGGCGGATAGTGCCGGAAGTTCGCCCCCGTCCCGGCCCCGATCTCGACCACCCGGCCGTGCACACCCGCCAGCAGCTCCTGGCGGTGCTCGATCGAGCCGTGCGCCTCGGTGAAGGCGATGATGCGCGGGTAGATGCGGGCGAAGAATGGATGAGACACCGCCTTGACCATGATGTCCTCCTCGGTGATGGCGGAGCGGACACCCTCAATGATTCACCTTAGTAGGTTAGGAATATGCTCGCTCGGGCAGCCCGACATGGCGCCGCTCGCGCTCCTCGCGGGCGCGGTCTCGTTCTTCTCGCCCTGCTGCCTGCCACTGGTGCCCGGCTACGTCTCGTACGCCACCTGCATGTCGGCGGCCGACGTGCAGGCGGGGCGCGAAAGCCGGGGTCGGATGGTCGCCGGGACGGCGCTGTTCATCCTCGGCTTCTCCGCCCTCTTCGCGAGCTACGGTGCCGCGCTCGGCTATGTCGGCAACACGCTGTTCGCACACCAGGACCTGATCACTCGGATCATGGGCGCGCTGACGATCCTGCTGGGCCTGCTCTTCCTGGGCACCTTCGAGCGCATCCCTTTCGCCGGACGCACCTTCCGCATCAGCTACCACCCACGGGCGGGCCTGGCCGGGGCCCCGCTTCTCGGGGTGATGTTCGGCCTCGGCTGGACCCCGTGCATCGGCCCCACGCTCGCCGCCGTGATGAGCCTGTCCTTCACCACCGGCAGCGCGGGCCGCGGCGCCCTGCCGGCCTTCGTCTACAGCGTCGGCCTGGGCCTGCCCTTTCTCGTAGCCGCCCTCGGCTTCCGCCGTGCCCTGCGTGCCTTCGGTTTCGCCCGCCGCAACGCGCGGGGCGTGATGCGCTTCGGCGGCGCGATGCTGGTGGTCGTCGGCGTTCTGCAGGTGAGTGGCACGTGGACGTACCTGACCGGGCTGCTGCGCTACTGGGTCGCCGGCTACCAACTGGCGCTGTGAGCCCCGCAACGCAGACGCCGGAGGGCCTCGGCGCGGGTCGGAGTCGGCATCCCGCGGCAAGGAGACGTTGCGCGCCTCCGCGCGCCGCACTGTCCGCCATCTGGGTGACCTCTCGGCGGTGCCTCTGGCGCTGGGCCACGAAGTGGGGGCATCACTTCCTCATGTGCCAGCAGCGACTTCCCTACGGCCGTGCACGTGTGGGCGCCCCCCCGCGCGGTCGGCGCACTGCTGCTGGTACTCGCACTCCTGGGCTGCGCCTCCGGCGTCGGATCCGCCGCCGGAACAGCCATGACGGAGCCGTGCGCGGGCCGTTCGACCGAGGCCACAGTGATGGTCGCGTCCCCCGGGGGAACGTCCTCCACCGGCGAGCACTCGTGCATGTCGGACCTCGACCGGTGCTCTGCCTCCCGCACCGAGCCCGCCCCGCGCACCCCTGCGCCTGGCGTCGACTGTGACCTGCCGCTGTGGACGCCGCCCACGACCGTGTCGCCCGCTGCCGCTCCGGGCTGGGAGCGTGCCCTGGGCTCCGAGGGCTCCCATGAGTTGTGCGTGATCCGTACGTAGAGCGAGGCACACGCCTCAGTCTCACCACCCCGCGCACCGCCGTCCACGTGCCTGAGTTCGGCCGCTGAGCCGAGCCGGCACGCCCGCCCGGCACAGTGCGGGGCCGTACACCGACACGCCCCTCTCATCGTCCAACCGGAGTCCGCCATGCCCTCCGAGTCCGTGTCCACCGAGCCTGTCGACCTGATCCGCGCAGAGCCCCTCACCGCCCGATGTCGGACCGCCTTCCTGGGCCGCGTCCACGCGTGCCTAGGCATCAGCCCGTTCAACAGCCACTTCTCCGCCCAACGGATCGCCTGCCTGGTCCGCTGGGGGCTGGCCACCTTCACGGACGTGCACTTCTTCGTCCCCGACACCGCGGCCGCCCACACCCTGGAAGCACTCGGCTATCCGCCGGAGAGGGCCGCCTGGAAGGCCCGCCGCCAGGGCCAATACGTCCGCAACAAGATCACCAAAGCCCTGGCCGACAACGGCGTACTCGACCCTGGCCCCTACCTCCTCGACGGCCAGGCGCTCGCCTCGAACCCCGCCTACGAGGAACTCACGGCTCATGTGGAGCAGCGCTTCCGCAAGGACACAGGCTTTGCCCAGGCGTGCCTGAGCGCCTCGGCCTGGGTGCTGGAACGCCGGCTGCCGCCCGGCCGGCAGCCCACGCAAGAACAGCTGCGGGGCGCGGTGCGGTACTTCCTGGCCGAACTGCCGCTGTTCCTGGACACTCCGCGCATCGCAGGCACGGCCGCCTCGGTGTTCTGCTACCACGAGGTCCCGCAGGTGCTGGCCGACCTGTACCACCACCGGCTGTCCCTGCACCCGGCCCCCGAACAGGGCTTCTGTCATCTGCACAGCGCCGTGGAAATCCAGCGCCCAGGCGTCCATGTGCCGGATACCGTGCAGCGACGATGACCTGGAGTAGTGCGTGTACGAGGCGCCCGGTCTGTCCGCCCGGGCGCCTCGATCAACTTCTGTGTCTGCACACCTACTTGAAGGACCGCAGCCGCAGACTGTTGGTCACGACGAAGACCGAGGAGAAGGCCATCGCGACCGCGGGTGAAGCGGTGACCTTGAGCTTCCGCTCCACCGCCGCCTTGTCACGGATCGGCTTGTTGAAGGTGATCGACACCGGCATCGCGACGCCGACCTTCGCGCCCTTGTCGGGGTAGTACTCGCCGACGAAGGTGTCCTTCGCCGCCTCGGTGGTGAAGGAGGCGGTCTTGTCGAGGGCCGCCCCGCCGGACGTCTTGCCATTGACCTTCACTGTGTACGTGGCTCCGGGGGCGAGCGGGGTCGTGGAGGTCCGCACGGACTTGTCCTTCGACCAAGTGCCGGAGAGTGTGCCCGGGCCGGGCGAGCCGACCTCGACGGACGACAGCAAGCCGCCCCGGGCGCGAACCGTCACTTTCTGAGTGACCGGCACCTTGGCGTTCTCGTCGCCGTGGTCCACGGCTATCGCGGCCGGTCCGGCGTTCTTGCCGTCGTCTGCTGACGCGTTCGTGCCGCCGTTCGTCTTGCCGCCGGTACTGCACGCGGCGATGACGACGACGGCGGACGCGGCGAGCGCGAGCGGCTGCGCAATCCGGCGGCCGGGCCGTGGTGTCGGGCGCTGTCGCATGGGACTCTTCATTTCCTAATGACCTAAGGTCATTCGTAGACGATCGGCGGCCCTTCATGGTTCCCTGCTTCACATGCCCCCTACGGGCGAGTCCACGCCGCACCTGCGGCGCGAAGACAGGTACCCCCGGGGGGTAATATGGTGACTCCGGCGTCCGATGCGCATGGTGAAGGTGGAGCTCATGGGGATACGGACAGCGCGCAGCGGCGGTTCAGTCGTTCGCTGTGTGTACGGGGTGCTCCTCACCCTGTGCGTCGCGCTGGCCGTGCTTGTCCACCATGAGATATCCGGGATGACCGACGCTCCGATGCCGGCCACGGTCCACGCGGCCATGCCGGGCGCAGCCCATGACGCTCACGTGCTGCCGGACGGCACGGCGTCGTCCGTCTCGGACGCATCCACACACAATCTCAACGACAGCGGATGCGCCACGCCAGGCATGCAGCACTGCAGCTCGGCGAGCATCACCACCGTGCATCTCGCCATACCGGGGCAGAGCGCGTTCGACGCCTCGGCCGATCTCCTGAGGGCCTTGTCCGGACGCGCACCGGGCTCCGTGGCGAGCAGAGCTCCGCCCGATCTGTCCGTCCTCTCTCAACTGCGCATTTAGGCCGCGCCGGACGGCGCGCGATGTGCCGTCCCTCCGCGACCACATCGGCAGTTACGACACAGAGGACACCACGTCATGAACAGCATCAACCGCCGCTCCGTCCTGCTCGCCGGGCTCGGAGCCGCCGGAACCGGCGCCCTCGCCGCCTGCAGCGGCGGCTCCGGCAACACCGGATCCGGCAGCGCCCTGGTCAGCCCGACCGCCTCGGCGGTCGCTGCCGCCGAGAAGAAGCGCACGAGCAGTGGACGGCAGCGGAAGCTCACCCTGACCGCGTCACCCGCGATGATCGACCTGGGCGGCGGCGTCATGCCCAAGACCTGGGCCTTCGACGGCCGTACGCCGGGCAAGGAGGTACGCCTCTCCGTCGGCGACACTCTGATAGCCGAGCTGTCCAACCAGCTCCCGAACAAGACGGCCACGTCGATCCACTGGCACGGCATCGCCCTGCGCAACGACATGGACGGCGTGCCCCCGGCCACGCAGACCGCGGTCCGGGCCGGATCCACCTTCACCTACAGGTTCATCGCCGACGCCCCGGGCACGTACTTCTTCCACCCCCATGTCGGCGTCCAGCTCGACCGTGGCCTGTACGCCCCGCTGATCGTCGAGGACCCCAAGGAGCCCCTGTCGTACGACGACGAGTGGGTCGTCCTCCTCGACGACTGGGTCGATGGCGTCACCGGCACCCCCAACGAGGTCTTCTCCGAGCTCAAACTGGGCATGGGCGACATGAGCGGCATGGACATGAGCAGCAGCCCGAGTCCCAGCAGCTCGGACAGCATGGGTGACATGGGCGGGATGGACATGGGCGGCCCCGCCTCGACCTCCGCCTCCTCCGGCGGCATGTCCAAGAAGTTCATGCTCATGGGCGCCACCAGCAGCCTGCTCGGCGGCGACGCCGGTGACGTGAAATACCCGCACCACCTGATCAACGGCCGCGTGGCCACCGACCCGGACGTCTACACCGGCAAGCCCGGCAAGAAGGTACGACTGCGCATCATCAACGCCGGCTCGGACACCGCCTACCGGGTCGCCCTCGGCGGCCACAAACTGACCATCACCCACACCGACGGCTTCCCCGTCCAGCACCAGGAAGTGGACGCCCTGCTGGTCGGCATGGGCGAACGCTACGACGTCCTCGTCACCCTCGGCGACGGTGTCTTCCCGCTCGTCGCCCTGGCCGAGGGCAAGAACGCCAACGGCCTGGCCCTGATGCGCACGGGCTCGGGGAACAAGCCGTCAGCGACCGTCCATCCGAAGGAACTCGACGGCATGATCATGACGGCGTCCCAGCTGCGGGCCGCCGACGATGTGCGTCTCAAGTCCTCGAAGACCGACGTCACGCACCAGATCAGGCTGACCGGCAACATGATGAAGTACAACTGGGCCATCAACGGCACGCCGTTCGACATGCAGAATCCCGAGGCGCACCCGATCGTCATCGAGGAGGGCCAGCGGGTACGGCTCGACTTCGTCAACACGACCGAGATGTGGCACCCGATGCACCTGCACGGCCACACGTACCAGCTCGGAACCTCCGGGCCGCGCAAGGACACCGCGATCGTGCTGCCCAAGAGGACGGTGTCCGTGTTCCTCGACGCCGACAACCCGGGCCAGTGGATGATGCACTGCCACAACGCCTACCACGGCGAGGCCGGGATGATGGCGAACGTGGCCTACACCGCCTGACGTTCTCCTCGTGCCACCTGGACGGCCAACCGGTTCCGCGTCGCTGCCGCCGTTCCTCGGCATTGCCGAGGAACGGGTTGGCCGTGCCGCTGGCCGCCGGGCCCGGTCCCGATACTGGGACGCCGAGTCCCCGGAGGGAGTCGGTGGTGACGTGGTCGACCGTGCTGTTCGCATTCACCGCCGGGTTGCTGATGGCCCGCCGCCACGTCTCGACCGAGCCGGCGCCTCTGCGGATGATCCGCAGCAACCTCTGGCCTTCATCGTCATCGATCTCACGAACCCGTACACGTTCTGCCACCCGGACAGACTCATGGTGACGTACCGCCTGCGCCAGCACCCGAGCGGCGCGTCAGATCACAACAGGGCAGACGCTGCTTGATACGGCGCTAGATGCCCGTCGATGACAGGGCGCGATGCGGTCTCGATGCCGCCGGCTCCCGGATTGTGGCTGCCGCCGACGGGAGGCAGGGTGGTGTCGAGACCGTTTGGGCGAGGCAGAAGGCACACGGCCTGTCACGGATGCGGGCTGTGGCATGTCCTCATCGCGAAGCGAGTTGTGTGAGCCGGGAACCGGCGAACTTGGTCACCGCCGAACGAGTGGGTCGGTACACCGGTCCGGAATGCGGTGGCCGACGCAAGATCGTCCATTCCGGGCAGGCTTACGGAGGTGTGGTACATGTCAGCGAAGAACCCAGAGCACGGGAGCGCCCACGAGG
>NZ_JBHVST010000009.1:0-12026 GCF_042885015.1 Streptomyces sp. NPDC058086
TTGAACCAGTCGGGGTCGCGGTCCCTGGCCGGGGTGTCCTCGAAAGTGTCCGGGACGGGCTCGTTGACGATCATGTGGTGGGTGACCCTCCGATCCGCGGTGAGGTGTCGACGGCGAGCACATGCGCACCGCCCGGCCCCAGTCGCACGAAGTTGACCCTGCCCCAGTTGTAGGTCTCGCCGGTGAGTTCGTCGTGCACGGGGACGGACTCGTGCCAGTCCAGGCCGAGTCGCGGCAGGTCCAACGAGACCGTCGCCTCCTGGGTGTGGTGGGGGTCGAGGTTGGCCACCACCACGACCGTGTCGTCGTCCGAGCGCTTGCTGTAGGCGATCAGGGCCTCGTTGTCCGTCTGGTGGAAGTGCAGGTTCCGTAGCGCGTGCAGAGCCTTGTGGCGCCGTCTGATCCGGTTCAGCTCCGTGATCAGCGGTGCGATCGTGCTGCCCTCGCGCGCGGCCGACTCCCAGTCACGTGGACGCAGTTCGTACTTCTCGGAGTTCCGGTACTCCTCGCTGGCGGGCCCGACCGGAGCGTTCTCGCACAGCTCGTACCCGGCGTAGACCCCCCACGAAGGCGAGAGGGTGGCGGCGAGCACGGCTCGCACTTCGAAGGCCGGCCGACCGCCCCGCTGGAGATGGCCGGGCAGGATGTCGGGGGTGTTCACGAAGAAGTTGGGGCGCATGAAGGCAGCCGTCCCGCCCGACAGTTCGGTGAGGTAGTCGGTCAGCTCCTGCTTGGTGTTGCGCCAGGTGAAGTACGTGTACGACTGCTGGAAGCCGACCGCCGCGAGCGTGTGCATGATCGCGGGCCGGGTGAACGCCTCGGCCAGGAAGATCACGTCCGGGTCGGTGCGGTTGACGTCCGCGATCACCCGCTCCCAGAAGACGACCGGCTTGGTGTGCGGGTTGTCGACGCGGAAGATCCGCACGCCGTGGTCCATCCAGTGGCGCAGCACCCGCAGCGTCTCCTGGACCAGCCCCGGCATGTCCCGGTCGAAGGCGATCGGATAGATGTCCTGGTACTTCTTCGGCGGATTCTCCGCGTACGCGATCGACCCGTCCGCCCGGTGATGGAACCACTCGGGATGCTTCTCCACCCACGGGTGGTCCGGGGAGCACTGGAGCGCGAAGTCGAGCGCGACCTCGAGCCGCAGTTCCGTGGCCCGGCGAACGAACGCGTCGAAGTCGTCGATCGTGCCGAGCTCCGGGTGGATCGCGTCGTGGCCGCCCTCGGGCGAACCGATTGCCCAGGGCACGCCGACATCCCGACGGCTCGCCGACAGGCTGTTGTTGGGGCCCTTGCGGAAGGTGGTGCCGATGGGATGGATCGGCGGCAGGTACACCACATCGAAGCCCATCCCGGCGATGGCGGGCAGGCGTTCGGCGGCGCTGCGGAACGTGCCGTGCACCGACGGGTCCAGCTGTCCGCTCTCCGAGCGCGGGAAGAACTCGTACCAGGCGCCGTACAACGCCCGCTTCCGTTCCACGAGCAGGGGCATCGGCAGCGAGCGGGAGACCCGTTCGCGCAGGGGGTGTGCGGTGAGAACGGCGGTCACTTCCGGGGCCAGGGCGGCGGTGAGACGGGCCGTCGGCCGCCGGGAGTCGTCGCGCAGGGCGTGCGCCGCGGCGCGTACGACCGCTTGGGCAGCCGGGTCCGGTACCGCGTCCGCGGCCCGCTCGTACAGCGCGGCGCCCTCCTCCAGGACCAGCCCGGCGTCGATCCCGGCCGGGACCTTGATTCCGGCGGTGTGGCGCCAGGCGGCCACGGGATCGCTCCAGGCCTCCACCAGATAGGTCCAGTGGCCCACGGATTCCGGTGTGACCTCGCCGCCCCAGCGGTCGGTGCCCGGGGCGCGTTCACGCATCGGGGCCCGCGGGCCGGGGCGGCCGCTCTGGTCGCACAGGACGACTTCGGCGCCGAGCACATCCCGGCCCTCGCCGAAGACGGTGGCGGTGACCTCGAAGGTCTCCCCGACGACCGCCTTCGCGGGGCGCCGACCGCACTCGACGACCGGCTGGACGTCCACGATCGGGATACGGCCGATCGGGTCACGGCCATGGGCCGGGTGTGCCTCCATGATTCGCCTCCGCCGTCCTCGCGCCCTGCCCCTCGGTTCAGAGCTGCACCGAAAATGCCCGACACCACGGTCCGTCTCAGGGACGCCCGCCGACCGCTCGACCCACTCCCCGACCCTGAGGCCCCTGCGTGTGCTGAGAGGCCCGCGCGCCGTGCGTCACCGTCATCGACGACCGCGCGGAAGCCGGTGCCTCGCCCCGCAGATAGTGCTCGGCGGCGTCCACCGCCTCGCGCGCGCAGCGCTTCCCCATCAGCACGCACAGGGTGTACCCCGTGTTCTCGAAGTTGCCCCGCACCGTGTGGTCGGCGGGGGCCATGAGCAGCAGGCGTTCCCAGGCCCGGTATCGCTCCAGATGCCTGGCGACCTCGGCTTTGGCAGGCAGCAGCATGCGCCGGTCACCTTTCCACTCTCTCGACTGCGCACGGGACACCCGGCTGATGCCGGACGGCCGTGCACGGAAGGGCACCGACCCACTACGGAGGGCGGTGCCCTCACTCATGGTGCCTGTACGGGCACTCAGCGTCTTGTTGGCTCTTCAACCACATGAGGGTGGGCTCTCGTGTTGCACGAACGGAGTAGTACTCGCACTCTGGGACTGACTCAAAAGCGATCAGTGCTCACGCTTCGTGATCGGGGCTCGGTCCAAGAAGGGCGAGGAGAGGCGAGAGCTTCGCCGTGAGGAGCCAACGAAGATGAAACCTGCAGTGCCCTGCTACTACCACCTCGACGTGGAGGTCAGCCCGGAGCGGGTTGGCCAGGTCAAGCGCATATTGGGGGCCCATCTCCGGTACTGGAACCTGGATACGCTCGTCGATTCCGTCTGCCACTGTGCGGAAGCGCTGCTGCACACGATCGACCGGCACGCGACGGACAAGAACACCACCATCGAGATGTGGTGGAACGGTTCCCACCTCATCACCGCGGTCTCCGACAACGACCAGGACCTCCGCCCGCACAACGAGCCCCAGGGCTGTCTGGCGCAGATCGCGGCCCTGAGTGACGGCTGGGGCTGCTGTGCCACCGGCGCCGGCGGCAAGATCATCTGGTTCTCCTGGCGGGCCCGCGCCGCCGAGCACGCTCCGCTGGTCCCGACCGCGCCCATGCCCAGTCTGCGGGAGGCCCGCCGGACGCCGCGTCAGGTGGCGCTGCCGGAACCGGCGCTCGCGGCGTCCCGTCACGACACGGAGGCCGTGATCGCCGTGACGTGATCACGACGACCGAGGGGCGGGGACCACCCGCCCCAGCGGCCGTACGTCAAAACGGTGATTCAGGCAGCCGTGGGAACCGGAGCAGAACAGGCGCATCGGATCCATCGGAGGGAAACTGGGACCGAGGCCCCGGACTCGGGTGCCCTGGAACCGGCCCCCAGACAGGGGGAGGAGTATGTCCATCACGACGTCACAGGCTGCGCATCAGGAACTGACGGGATTCAAGGGGCAGTTGATCGGCCCCGACGAATCCGAGTACGACGAGGCACGTGCTGTCTACAACGCGATGATCGACCGGCGGCCCGCCCTGGTGGCGAGGTGCACCAGCGACGAGGACGTCTCCTACGTCATCGGCTTCGCCCGTGACCACGGCCTCCCGCTCGCCGTGCGGGGTGGCGGCCATCACGGCGCGGGCCTGGGGGTCTGCGACGACGGTGTGGTCCTCGACCTCTCACCGCTCAAGGACATCGAGGTCGATCCGGGGGCCCGCACGGTACGGGTCGGGGGCGGCTGTGTGTGGGGTGAGGTGGACCGTGCCACCCACGAGCACGGGCTGGCCACGCCGGCCGGCATCATCTCCACGACGGGCGTCGCCGGCCTCACCCTGGGCGGCGGCATCGGGCATCTCACCCGCAAGTACGGACTGACCGTCGACAATCTCCTGGCGGCCGACCTCGTCCTGGCGAGCGGCGAGCACGTGCGCGCGAGTGACACGGAGAACACCGACCTGTACTGGGCGGTCCGCGGGGGCGGCGGCAACTTCGGAGTCGTCACCTCGTTCCTGTTCCGGCTGCACGAGGTGAGCACCGTCGTCGCGGGCCCCACCTTCTGGCCCGTCGAACTCGGCGCCGAAGTCCTCACCGCCTACCGCGACTTCATCCCGGACGCCCCCCGCGAACTGAGCGCCTTCTTCCTGTTCGGCTCCGTGCCGCCAGGCCCGCCGTTCCCCGAGGAGATCCATCTGCGCAAGGTCTGCGGGGTCGTCTGGTGCCGCGTCGGGGACGACACCGGGGCGGCGGCCGCGGAGATGGCACCCCTCCTCGACGCCGTGCCCGAGCCGCTGCTTCATGGAGCGGCGCCGATGCCGTACCCCGCGCTCCAGTCCGCGTTCGACGGGATCTACCCGCCCGGCGACCAGTGGTACTGGCGCGCGGACTTCGTCGACGAGATCCCCGACGAGGCGGTCGCGTCGCACATCGGGTACGGCGCGACACCGCCGACCTGGAAATCGACGATGCACCTGTACCCGATCGACGGCGCCGTCCACGACATCGCGCCGGCGGACACTGCCTGGAGCTACCGGAACGCACGCTGGGCGACCGTGTACGCGGGCGTGGACTCCGACCCGGCCGGCGCCGAGCGCGTCAAGCGGTGGAGCGTCGACTACTCCGACGCGCTGCACCCGTACTCCGCGGGCGGGGCCTACGTGAACATGATGATGGACGAGGGCCAGGAGCGCGTACGGGCCAGCTACCGCGGCAACTACGCCCGCCTGGCCCGTATCAAGGCCGACCGCGACCCGGACAACCTGTTCCGCCTCAACCAGAACATCCAGCCGGCGCAGCGCACCTGATCACGGCTTGAGGGCGACCCCGCCGTGCACGTCCGTGGGCTCCGGTGCGGTGCCGGGCTCGGGACGCCACAGGGGGCAGGAGACGATGCCGGGTTCGATCAGCTCCAGGCCCTCGTAGTACGCGGTGATCTGCTCCGGGCTGCGCAGCACGTACGGGACGGCGCCCGTGTCGTCGTAACCCTGCTGGGCCTCCTTGAGCGCGGCGTCGGTGTCGGTGCTGTCGTAGTGCACGAAGTAGCTGCCGGGGGGCAGGGCGGCCTGGAGGGTGCGGACGATCGACTTGGCCTCCTCGTAGTCCTGGATGTGACCGAGGATGCCCATGAGCATCAGGGCGACGGGTTGGCCGAAGTCCAGGATCCGGCTCGCGGCCTCGACGATCTTCTCGGGCTCGTGCAGATCGGCGTCGATGTAGTTGGTGACACCCTCGGGGGTGCTGGTCAGCAGCGCCTGGGCGTGGCGCAGCACCAGGGGGTCGTTGTCCACGTAGACGATGCGCGACTCGGGCGCCACCCGCTGGGCGACCTGGTGGGTGTTGTCGTATGAGGGCAGGCCGGTGCCGATGTCCAGGAACTGGCGGATGCCGAGCTCACCGGCGACGAAGGTCACGGTCCGGATCAGGTATTCGCGGGAGGCCCGGGCCATCGTCTCGATGTTCGGCGCGACCTCGCGGTAGGCGTCGCCCGCGATCCGGTCGACCTCGTAGTTGTCCTTCCCGCCCATCCAGTAGTTCCAGATGCGCGCCGAGTGCGGCACCGTGGTGTCGATCTTGGACAACGCCTCTTGGTCGGGGTTGGGCCGGCCGTCTGCCATGGGATGTCTCCTGCCTCCGTCACGCGGTCTGTCAATAACCTACCGTCAACTGCCTTTCACACAGCCCAAGTTGATGATGTGCGCAGGCAGGGCCACGGATGGGGTGGCCGAGGTCCTTGGCGTCCAGGGTCACCACGGGGACGTGCTGGGCGAGGGTGCGCAGCGCCCGCTCGTACGCGTCGACCGCCTCCGTGTCGTCCGTCTCGCCGGTCACGTGGATGAGGGCCCCGTCGCGTTCCGCCACCGCTTCGGCGAAGTCGAGGGCCTGGATCCAGGTCACCCGGGAGCGTCCGCGGCGCAGCGGTCCGTAGACCAGCTCGTGGACGAGACTGCCGTCGACGGCCAACCGGCCCGGTGCGGCGAGGAGTTCGCGGTACGGCTGGGTGGGATCCACGTGATGGAGGGGCCCGCGGCAGAGCCGGACCAGGAATCCGTGCCGGGCCAGCTCGCCGATCAGGGCGCTTCTGCCGATTCCGTCGGGACCGTCGACGACCAGGGTCCGGCACCGGGCGAGGGCCTGGTCGAGGATCATCCCCGCACCTCGCGAGCAGGACCGGTGCGCATACCGCTCCCTCCGGGACGACCGATTCCCTCAGTGTGGAGGGACAACCCGCACGGCGGGAGTGGGCGTGCGGGTTGTCCGGTTGTGCGGGCGTAGTGGTGGTGCGGGTGTAGTGGTGGTGCGGCTGCGGTGGTGGCCCGAGGGGCGGACGGCTCTCCCGGCCTCAGGCGGTCCCGTGCCTCAGGAGACGAGGAAGTCGGCCTGGCCGGACTTCGCGCCTTCGAGGAACGAGATCATCTCGTCCCGGGTGTAGACCAGCGCGGGCCCGTCCGGGTCCGTGGACTGACGGAAGGCCACACTGCCGTCGGGCAGCCGCTTGGCCTCGACACAACTCCCGCCGTTCGTACCGCTCCAGGGCTTCTCCCAGCCCTCGGTGCCCAGGTCGACGGCCGGCATACCGCTGTAGATGGGGTCCTTGAATCCCATGGATCACAACTCCTTACGCAATTCGGCCAGGATGGCCCTGGTCCGAGCGACCGGTTCCGCCTGCACGGACATCCGGTCCAGTACTTCGAGATAGGTGACGACGTCGCCGGGCCGGTCGACATAGACGGCACCGGCGAGGCTTTCGGTGTAGATGACGTCGGGCAGTTCCGAGAAGCCGAAGCGGAAGTGGTGGAACGGGCCGAAGGCGCCGGGGTGTGCCCCCACCCCGAAGCGCATGACCTGGATCCGGACCTTCGGCATGTCCAGGACCTCGTGCAGCCGGTCGATCTGGGCCCGCATCACCTCGGCCCCGCCCACCGGGCGGCGCAGCACCGTCTCGTCGAGGATGGCCCAGATGGCGGGCGCGTCCGGCTTGGCGAGCAGGTCCTGCCGCCTGGTCCGCAGGGCGACGCGGCGGGCGACATCCTCCTTCGACTCGTTGGGGAAGCCCACGCGCATGAGCGCGGTGGCGTAGTCGTTCGTCTGCAACAGGCCCGGAACGTAGTGGGGTTCGTAGAGACGGATGACGCTGGCTTCGCTCTCCAGGCTCACGTAGGCGCTGAACCACTCGGGCAGCACGTCGCGGTACTTGTACCACCAGCCCGGCTGGTTGGCCTCCCGGGCCAGCGCGAGGAAGTCGTCGATCTCCGTCGCCGGCACCCCGTAGGTGTGCAGCAACTCCTTCACATAGGGGATCCGGAGGCCGACCTCGGCCTTCTCGATCCGGCGGACCGTCAGCGGAGTGACCTCGATCGCCCGTGCCGCCTCCTCGAACGACACTCCCGCCTGTTCCCTCAGCTGCCTCAGACGTTTGCCGAGAACCATCCGCAGGACCGTGGGTGCGCTGCCGCCCGAGCGGTTGTCACTCACGTCCTACCTCCCGGTACGGCTGTATCACAGCGTGCAGTGTGCCACGCGGTCGTTGACAGAGACAGGGCGATGCGGATCGTTCTGAAATTATCAGAACGCCGGTTGCGTGTTGAGCCTGTCGGCGACCATAGTGACCGAGTGACCTGTCGCACAGTCCCTGGCGACATCGTTCAACTGTGCTGTGCCGTAAGGGAATTGATGTACCAGCAGATACGGGCGCAGCCGTACGGACCGTGATGCGAGACCTGGGTGGCCACCGTGACCGACGGACAATCAAGGAGCGCAGGCAAGGGCCCCGGCGGGGCCAACTCGGCGCTGGCGGCCGCCCTCAAGGAAGCCGGTTGCTCCTACGCCTCCCTCGCCCTCAGGGTCAACGAACTGGGCCGCCGCCAAGGCGTGGACTCCAACTACGACAAGGCGTCGGTCACCCGCTGGCTCCAGGGCCAGCAACCGCGGGGCACCACGCCGGAGTTGATCGCCACCGTGCTCTCCGGGCGGCTCGGCCGCGCCGTGTCGCCCGCGGACCTCGGCTTCCACTCCGATCAGCAGCGCCCGGTCGCGGGCCGGGCCCTGGTCTATGGCGAAGACATGGCGGAAACCCTTCACACCCTGGCCGAACTGGGCTCCACCGACATCTCCCGCCGCAGCCTCCTCGGCTCGGTTCCCTTCGTCGCCGCCGCGCTGACGAACCCCCAACGCGAGTGGCTGCTGTGGCTGTTGGAGCAGCAGGAGGGCTTCCGCCCGACGGTGGTGGCGAGCGGCGGACCCGTCGAGCAGGTGCACGCGATGATCGCCATGTTCGACCAGATGGACAACCACTACGGCGGTGGCGGGGTGCGCACCAGCATCGTGCACTACCTCTCCACCGAGGTCGTGCCCATGCTCCAGCGCCGCGGCACCCCGCCGCAGCTGCAAAGGCAGTTGTACGCCGCTGCCGCGCGCCTCGCCGCGATGGCCGGCTGGAGCTCGTACGACGCGGGGGAGTACGGCCTCGCGCAGCGGTACATGACCCAGGGGCTGCGCCTGTGCGCCGAGGGGCGCGACCGGGTGCTGGGCGGCCAGATCCTGGCCGGGCTCTCCCATCTGGCCACCAACCTCGGCCGCCCCGACGAGGGGGTGGCGCTGGCCCGGGCCGGAGTCGCCACCGCGAAGGGGGCGGGCAGTCCGCTCGGACTGATGCGCCTCTACGCCATGGCGGCACGCGGGCATGCCGCCCAGGGACACTCGTGCGAGGCCTCGGAGGCGCTGCGCCTGGCGGAAGGGCAACTGGACATGAGCCGGGGCCCCGACCAGGAGTCCGTCTGGGTGCGCTACCTCGACCACCACTATCTCCAGGCCGAGGCCGCCCTGTGCTTCCGTGACCTGGGGCTCGCCGCCCAGGCCGAACGTACGGCGAGCGAGTCGCTGAGCGCGGGCGGTGACCGGCGCAGACGCCAGGCCATCAGCCGCTCGGTGCTCGCGACCGCGCATCTCCAGCAGGACCGGCTCGACGAGGCCGTCGGTACGGCCACCGAAGCGCTCGACACCCTCAGTACCGTGCACAGCGAACGGTCGATCCAGGCCCTGCGCGACTTCCGCACCCGTCTGGAGTCACGCCGCCACGAGCCGATGGTGCAGGAGTTCGAGCGTAGGTCCCGTGCGGTGCTGGGGGCGGTCGCATGACGGGGAGCGCGGCGGTCGGCCCGGTGGGTGACTTAGCGGGAGCGGTCCGCGAGAGGAGAGCGGTCCCCGAGACGGGTGCGGTCCCTGAGACGCGAAGGGTCCCTGAGGCAGGAACGGTCTGCTCAGTAGCCGTCCGGCGAGGGCGCGTTCTGGGCGCGGTCGACAGGGAGGTGGGCTCCGGAGATACCGCTCGACCAGTCGGACAGCAGAAACGCCACCACCCGGGCGACCTCCTGCGGAGCGACCGGCGCTCCGCTCGGAAGCTCCGTCGCCACGAACCCCGCGTACGCCGCGGGGTCCTCCCGGCGCATCCGGTCCCAGCGCCTGCCCGGGATGAGCATCGACCCGGGGGAGACGGCGTTCACCCGGATTCCGTCCGGGCCCAGTTCACGGGCGAGCGAGGCGGCCAACTGGATCTGGGCGGACTTCGCCACCCCGTACTGGACGGGCGGCCCGGGCTTCCAGCCGGAGATCGACGAGATCACCACGACCGATCCACCCCCGGCAGCCCGCAGATGCGGCACCGCGGCCCGGACCAGGCGTGCGGCATGGCCGACGTTCACTTCCCAGGTCGCCGCCCAGTCCTCGGCGTCCGTCTCCTCGAAGTGGCCGCCGCGAGAACCGCCCGCACAGGCCACCACCCCGTCGAGCCCGCCGAAACGATTCGCCATGGCCGCGACAAACTCCTCCAGGCGCTCCGGTTCGGTGACGTCGAGCGCCTGGGTGAACAGCGGGGAGTCCAGCGATGCCGTCAGCGCCGCCAGGTCGCCCGCGTGGCGCGCGCAGGTCGCCACCCGGGCCCCTTCGGCGGCGAGCAGCCGCACGATCTGCTCGCCGAGGCCCCGCGTTCCACCGGTGACCAGGACGCGCTTGCCGCGCACCCCCGACCACCCGGTGGGATCGCCTGGGCGCACCGGCGTCCGGCTCCCGCTCACGTTCCTCACCCGATCGAACATACATCCCATGCCACTACGTGCCTGCAACCGGACAACCCCGATACCCCCTGGTCGGCGCGGGGCCGTGCCCTGTTGGCTGCACGGGCAGCCATCGAGCACATCCCCCACCCGCGCTGCAACGAAGGAGGACCGATGACGGCATCCAGGGCTCATCGCCGCGGGCCGTCGCACTCACCGCGGCACGACGCCGTCGTGCTGCCCAGGACGCACCCCAGCCTGGTGCGGACCACGGTCCCCGCCCAACCCTCGCGCGCGGCCGGAGTGCGGGACATGGTCGCCGAGCACCTCACCCCTCTGCGTCTGCCCTCCGAGTGCCTCGACAACGCTGTCCTCGCGACGGACGAGTTGTTCGCCAACGCGGTCAGACACGGCAGTCCCGGCCCCCGCGACACGATCACCGTCACCCTCGAACACATCGGGCACGAGCTGCGCGTGACGGTCGCCGACCGTTCGTCCGCCCTGCCGCGACCGCGCGACACGGGCGACGCCGAGGAGTCGGGACGCGGACTGGCCATCGTGGCCGCACTGACCGACGACTGGGGCATCG
Source organism: Streptomyces sp. NPDC058086 (assembly GCF_042885015.1). Lineage (NCBI taxonomy): Bacteria > Bacillati > Actinomycetota > Actinomycetes > Kitasatosporales > Streptomycetaceae > Streptomyces > Streptomyces sp. NPDC058086. Next base: position 10,689 of record NZ_JBHVST010000009.1, read on the forward strand.
CACCGCCCGACCCCGGCACCACGGGCAAGAAGGTGTGGTTCACACTGGCGCTCCGGGGCATGCCATGAAGCGATTACCGGGGCATGTCACGGGCGGCATGCCGACGGAGCCGGACGGCGCAAGGTCGGGGTCGGACGGAGCACCGGGGGAGCTGCACGGAGCACCGGGGGAGCCGGGTCCGGCGTCCGCGCGGATCCTCCCGGCACTCGCCGCCGCGCTCGCCCGGGAACTTTCGCGCCGGGCCGACGAGGAGCGGCACCTGATGCGGCAGGCGCGGACGAACCCCACCCCACAGGTCCGGCGCGGCCTCGTCGAATGCCGCAGGACCAACGCCGACGCCCTCGGGATGATCGTCCGCCGACACGGCTGGCCGGCCGCGGACCTGATAGGCGCGCCCGCCTCGACCGCTGCCCTGATGATCCTGCTGCACGCTCCGGACCTGGACTTCCAGCTCCGCTGTCGCGACCTGATCGCCCAGGCCACCGCGGACGGGCGCTGCCCCGGCCCGCACCACGCCTACATCGCCGATCACTGCGCGGTCGAACTGGGCCAGCCCCAGTTCTACGGCACCCGGGTCGACCCCGCGACCTTCCGCCCGTATCCGATCCGGCGGCCCGAGACCCTCGAGGAGCGGCGCCGCGACGTCGGCCTCGGCCCCCTCGACGAGCAGATGCGGAGGCTGCGCCGCGGCGCCTGAGAACGTGATGTGCAGCACGCACGGAAATGTCCCCCGGGCGGCAGGGACACGGGTTCTGGCTGGGCACGGCTTGATCGCCGATCAAGGAGGGCAAAAACGCTGGCCACGGCGCGTTCCGCCCATTTGACACCCAGTTGAGGGCACAGATAGGAAACAGCTCTCTGAGGTGGAGAGGTGGACCGTGCACGAACCGAACGTGGTCGGGGACTGGCAGGAGTACGACGAGCACGCCGGCCTGCGCGTCCGCGTCCACGGGGTGGAGCGGGCGGAGCCGCCGCGCGGACGCGACGACGCCGCCGAAGGGCTCACCTACTTCCGGTGCCGGGTGACCGTCGAGAACCGTGGCGGCGAGCACTTCGGCATCCATCTCGAGGACGGCCAGATGGACATCCGTGTCGGCCCCGACGGCGAGAGCGCCTTCCTGGACTGGCGTAACTCCCAGTTCATCGAGGGCTACGACGTCTACCCCCTGCGCCGGGCCACCGCGGTCCTCTTCGCCGCGGGCCCGGACGCCTCCCTGCCCCGGTTGGACATCCAGATCCAGCTGAAGGTCGACGACGAGTGGACGGACCGGTACCTGTGCGGCGGGGGGGGGGGCCCCCACACGCGGGGGGGGGGCGGGGCCCGCCGGGCCGCCGCGG